>JASMLZ010000020.1 GCA_030748435.1 Gammaproteobacteria bacterium
CGCGTATAGAAGCGAATGGAATCCGGGCCATGAGCACTAAGATCACCAAATAAAGAACGCTTCCAACCACCAAAACTGTGATAAGCCACTGGCACTGGCAAAGGTACATTGACGCCGACCATACCCACTTTAATATTGTCAGTGAAATAACGTGCTGCTTCACCATCACGGGTAAACAGGCAAGTGCCATTGCCAAACTCATGGTCATCAATCATCTGCATGGCTTGCTGCATGGAATCAGCCCGCACAACACACAGCACCGGCCCAAAAATTTCTTCCTGATAAACAACCATATCCTGAGTAACACGATCAAACAGGGTACCACCTACAAAGTAGCCATCTTCATGCCCGGCAACCACCAGATCACGGCCATCCACAACCAGCTCAGCTCCCTGTTCCACACCTTGGCTAATCAGCCCTTTAATACGTTCCTGCGCCATCTTGGTAATCACCGGCCCCATCTCGTTGCTGGTATCGGTGCCATTGCCAATTTTCAGGCCTTCCACCTGTGGTTTTAGCTTGGCCACCAACTCGTCTGCAGCCTGATCACCGACACATACAACAACCGAAATCGCCATACAACGTTCACCACAAGAACCATAAGCCGCGCCCATAAGCGCATTCACAGCATTATCCATATCCGCATCTGGCATAACAATCGCGTGGTTTTTGGCGCCACCAAGGGCCTGCACTCGCTTACCATTGGCCGTACCCTTACTGTAAATATACTCAGCGATTGGCGTTGAACCAACAAAGCTTACTGCTTGTACACGTTTATCTTCCAATATTGTATCAACGGCTTCTTTATCGCCATTAACAACATTGAAAACACCATCTGGCAAACCCGCTTGTTGCAACAATTCAGCAATCAGCATGGGTGCCGATGGATCACGTTCAGAGGGCTTCAAGACAAACGTATTGCCACATACCAGAGCCATAGGAAACATCCACATGGGTACCATGGCAGGGAAGTTAAATGGTGTAATACCTGCTACTACTCCCAAAGCCTGAAATTCAGACCAGCTATCAATGGCTGGACCCACATTCTTACTATGCTCACCTTTGAGCATTTGTGGCGCACCGCAAGCAAATTCAACAACTTCAATACCGCGTGTCAGCTCACCCATAGCATCGTCCAGAACCTTACCATGCTCGTCGGTAAGCAAGCGACAAATCTGCTGCGCATTTTCTTCCAATAGCTGCTTAAAGCGGAACATCACACGAGCACGCTTCATAGGGGGCGTATTACGCCATGCTGGGAAGGCTGCATCTGCTGCGGCAATGGCCTGCTCCACAGTGGCTTTACTAGCCAAAGCAACCTGCTTGGTAACCGCACCTGTGGCTGGATTAAATACATCCTGCGTACGATCACTTTGCTCATGGCACTGGCTGCCATTAATCATATGTCCAACAATTTGCATATAAAAAGTCCTTAATTATCTATTCTTACTAAAAATTATGTTATTGCTTGATCGGGCTTTGATTTCCTTGTCTATCGGTTTTTAACCCGACGTTTTTGGTTTGGGTCGGGTTTTAACCCGACAATGTCGGACTCATACCCAAAGCACTCGCTGCGCTCACGGGGCACGCTGAGTCCGACCTACAAACCAGCCTAATCCAGTTCGCTGATCGACTCCCCCAGAGCATTGATCACACTGTCAATCTCAGCTTCCTCCACGGTAAATGGCAGGCCTAGCTGAATAGTATCACCACCATAACGCACGTAGAAGCCTTTTTCCCAGCACTTCATAGCAATCTGATATGGACGCAAAGCCGGTTCTCCCGGTGCAGCTTCAATAGTGATACCTGCTGCCAAACCATAGTTGCGAATATCCGCAACATATTGACTGCTTTGCAGACTGTGCACCATGGCTTCGAGCTTGGGTGCCATACTCTTCACGCGTGACACCAGTTGTTCCTTAGCCAGAATATCCAAAGCCGCCAGACCAGCTGCACAAGCCATAGGGTGCGCAGAATAGGTGTAGCCATGGGGCAGTTCCAGCATATACTCAGGACCACCTGTTGCCATAAAGGTATCGTAAATTTCCTGTTTGGCAATCACCGCACCCATAGGAATCACACCGTTCGTCAGCTGCTTGGCGGTGGTCATCAAATCAGGGGTAACACCAAACTCAGCAGCGCCAGTATTGCTCCCCATACGGCCAAAGCCCGTGATCACTTCATCAAAAATCAACAAAATATTATGCTGATCACAGATTTCCCGCAAACGCTGCAAATAGCCTGTCGGAGGTGGAATCACACCCGCTGAGCCAGCCATAGGCTCAACGATAACGGCAGCAATATTGCTGGCATCATGTAGCATAATCTGCTGTTCCAGCTCATTCGCCAGATGAGCTCCTGTGGCAGGCATGCCTCGGGTAAAAGTATTCTCAGGCAGCATGGTATGCGCCAGATGAATAGCATCAATGCCTTGACCATAGAGCGCACGGTTAGGAGCCAAACCACCCACACTGATGCCACCAAAGTTAACTCCATGGTAACCCTTGGCACGGCCAACCAAGCGTGTCTTACTTGCCTGACCTTGCTTGCGCCAGTAGGCCCTGGCAATTTTTAATGCCGTATCAACCGATTCCGAACCTGAACCGGTAAAAAATACGCGATTCAGCCCCTCCGGCATAAATTCCACAATACGGTTAGCCAACTCAAATGACTTGGGCTGACCAAACTGAAAACCAGGAGAATAATCCAAACTACGTGCTTGCTGAGCAACCGCTTCCGCGATTTCCTCACGCCCATGGCCCAGACCACAAGTCCAGAGCCCAGACAGGCCATCAAAAATCTGGCGCCCCTGAGCATCCGTATAGTATCGGCCCTTGGCAGCGACAATCATACGTGGATCTTTCTTAAACTGGCGATTTGCCGTAAAGGGCATCCAGTGTGCTTGCAGCTGTGCCTCGGTCAGGCCACCGGTTAGATCTTCAAAAGCCATCATTAATCTCCAAAAAAAGGCTATATAACAAGTTCAGTTTGCCTGAGTTTTAAATTAATATAAATATGATATTATTTAATTTTAATTAACTGATTACTTAACTTTTAAGTTAAGCCACCAACGGGCCTAATGATGACCAACAAAACTGTCCCCACAACCCATCACCTAAAGCGTTTGGCAGATGCCGATTTACGCTTGCTACGGGTCTTTAAAACCGTAGTAGAAGCAGGCGGTTTTGCGGCAGCAGAAGTGAGCTTAAATATTAGCAGGGCTGCTATTAGCATGGCCATCAGTGATCTGGAAACACGACTTAATTTACGTCTCTGTATGCGAGGCAGAGCAGGCTTTTCAGTTACTCAGGAAGGCGAACAGGTTTATCAGTCTACCCTACACTTGTTTACGGCTATCGAATCATTCCGTACCGACGTCAATAGCCTGCATAACGAACTGCATGGTGAGTTCAATATTGGCATCACCGACAATCTGGTGACCATGCCCCATATGCACATTACCAATAGTTTAGGGCAGCTTAAACAGCAAGGCTCACAAGTACAAATCAATATCAGTATGATGCCTTCCACGCGCATTGAACAAGGTATTCTTGATGGTCACTTGCATGCTGGCGTAGCAGCTAATAGTCATCATTTGCCGGAATTGGAGTACCTGCCATTATATAGCGAACAGTCATTACTTTACTGTAGTGCCGACCATCCTCTGTTTACCCAAACCAATCAGCAGACAGTTAGGCAGCAAATCGCTACTTATGATGCTGTGGCCCCTGCTTATGCTCAGAGTGCAGAAATAAAAAGGCATTATCAGGGGCTGGCGACCACTGCCACTGCCACCGATCGGGAGGGCATTGCTTTCCTGATACTTACAGGCGCCTATATCGGTTACCTGCCCAGTCATTTTGCCCAACAGTGGGTTGATCAGCAACGTATGCGGCCCCTGGCACCAGAGCACTGCCACTTTGATACAGATTTTTCTGTCATCACCCGCAAAGGACGGCGCCATAACTCCATTCTTAATTATTGGTTAAGCTCTCTTACCTCGGCTGGCCAGAGATCTTGACAAAGCGACGCCAAGGGCGATCAAAGCAACACCCAATAAGGCTTGCATGCCCAACTTCTCATCAAACCACCACCAGGCCTGCACAGCTACTACCGGTGGCACCAAATAGAATAAACTGGCCACTCGTGCTGACTCACCCAAGCTAATCATCAGCATTAACAGCAAAATAGCGCCAATGGACAGGGCCAATACTTGCCAGCCAAGACTTAATACAAAGGCCCACTGCCAATCCACTTGTCGGGTTTCAAAAATGTAAGCCATAAGCAAGCAAAACAAGGCCGCGGCCAGATACTGCCACCAAATAGAAACCAGTAAATTCACCCCTTGGCAAAATTTCTTTTGATAGACACTGCCCACAGAAATCGCCATTAAAGAGGCCGTAACCAATACCGTAGCCCAAGCAGAAAAACCGTCAAATATCTGGTTGGTATCCAGAGTCAGGCGCTCACCTAAGACCAGATATAAACCTATTAAACCAAGCAGCAAACCCAGCCACTGCCAGATCGTCACTCGCTCATTTAGCATCAAACCAGCTAACAGAACCATCACTAAAGGCTGCAAACCAATAACCATTGAACTGAGCCCAGCCGGCATTCCCAAAGCAATAGCTTGAAATACCCCTCCCAAATAAATACCGTGAATCATAAGCCCCACCAGCATACTGTGTAACCACAGGCGTCTGTCCCTTAGCCAGGATAATTTAATGCCGGGAATAATCAATAACAATACCACCATGGCAGCGGCAAAGCGCATACTCAGCAAAGTAAAGGGTTCAGCATAAGGTTGACCAAACTTGGCCACCAAAAATCCCGTACTCCATAGCCATACAAATAACCAGGGCATTAATGCCAAAAACCAGGGCGCCGCACGCATATCTATGTCACTATTGATGTTATAAAGCCAGCATCATGCCACAGGCTGGCATCAGCGCATAGAAAATAAAGTATCCTGTCACTCTACTCAGTGCCCTTTCTCAACCCACCAAGAGGGCTGGTTTCCTTTTCTCGTTTGTGAAATCATAGGCGCTACCTTGAGTCTCAAACCAACGACCAATCACCCTATGCATCTGCTACCCAAAGCGCTATTGCTGACCCATCTTGACCAGTTCCTGGAGCAACACCCCCTGCCTGACGATTTATGGGTGTTTGCCTATGGCTCTTTGTTATGGAACCCGGAAATGGATATTGTCGAAAGCTGTCATGGTTTTTTGCAAGGCTATGAGCGTGGTTTTAACCTCCTGTCTACTGTCCACAGAGGTACGCCGGAAGCCCCGGGACTGGTGTTGTCCCTGCGTCATGGCGGTTGCTGTGAAGGTTTGGTACTTAAGGTAAATCCGGCAACCAAAAAAGCCGACTTTACTAACCTGTGGCTACGCGAAATGGTTACCCTTTTTTACCAGCCTATGTGGTGTGAAGTAGCGACACCAACAGGCAAAGTTCGGGCTATTACCTTTGTTGCTGATCCCCAGCATAAGCAGTTTGTTGACTTTGATTGCCAGACGGTGGCCAACATGATTTATCGGGCCCACGGTGGTCGTGGGCCAAATATTGATTATTTTATCAACACCCATAAACACTTGCAGTCTCTGGACATCCAGGACCCACTATTTGCATCAATAGCACAGCATATTGATGATCTAACAGGGACGCCCAACTAAAACTACTTTTCTAAAAGATAGAGCGACTCAACCAGATTTTCCATCTGTTGTCTAACACTGGCCTGAGCGTCATAAACACCCTGATTGTAGAAGTGTGGACCGAGCTTGCTGATAATAAAATCCAATAAAAACTCCGCTTCGAACTGTCCTAATGCATGATCAAGTTCAGAATCCATATAGTTACGCAGGTCAACCATTAGGGCTTCTCGCACTGTTTTGTCCAGCTTAATCTTCATTAACGGGGTCCAGTTTATCAACAATGATAGCTAATTGCTGACGTTCCGTAGGCGTTAAGCGCGCCAATAATTCTTCTTCCCATGCCTGCATAAGAGGGGTGATACTTTCATACAATTCACGACCGGTAGCAGAAAGATCCAATAATACCGCCCGCTTATCCACCACTGACGTTTGTCGGGATATGTGCTCCAACTCCGCTAAACCGGATACGGAGCGGGATATTTTCACCTTATCCATATAGGTTAAGTCAGCAATCTGTTTGGCTGTCATAGCACCATATTGACCCAGTAAAGCAATGATACGCCACTGTTCTTTGGTTATACCAAAACGCTGAGTATAAATAGTCGCAATATCATTACTAACATTGTGTGCCATGCGATTAAAGCGGTATGGCAAAAATTTATTTAAATCCAGAGAAGTACTCATAACCATCAGACCCGATTAAAACAGTTAGGGTTATTATAGCAAGCCCTGATAAACAAGTTAATTGGCGCACATAGCATCAACCGCCACCTGCTCGCAGAGCGGGCCGTTGCCATTCATTGCCCGCACAGGGCTGCCGCGGCACCCACAAGGCTAAATACCAGGACACACCAGCCATGGCAGCACCAACCATAAACACCGTCAACGGGCTCCACAGCCAGAGTACGCCTAACAGGGCCGGCAATATCACCGCCGCAATATGATTAATGGTAAAGGCAACACCTGCTGTGGCAGCAAGATCGGCAGGATCGGCAATCTTCTTGATATAAGAACTTTGAGCAATAGCCATGGCAAACAGAATATTGTCCAGCACATACAAGGCCACAGCCGCAGGCGCCCAGTCCACCCAACCATAGGCAGCAAAAATTAATACCAAACCCATATACTCGAGCAGCAAACTGGTGCGTTCACCATAGTGGGCAACAAAGCGGCCAATTTTCGGCGCCAGCCACATATTGACCAGGCCATTTAATAAAAATACCAGAGCGATATCCTGAGCGCCAAAATCAAACTTCTGCACCAGCAGCAAAGCCGCAAAGACAAAAAAGATCTGCCGCCTGGCACCACCCATAAAGGTCAGAGCATAGTACAACATATAGCGGCGACGAAAAACTAAACGCTTATGTTGCTCTACTTTGCCTTGGTAGGTAGGAAACATACTGGCTGCCAATAAGGCCAGCACCATGGTTATAACGCCGCCGACCAGCATAGTGTGCGCCAGAGAATAGCCCAGCCACTCAATAGCCATCCAGGTCCAGACATAGGCCAACAGGGCAGCGCCAGAGCTTACTGCCACCAGATTCCCCATTTTGATGGGTGCGGTCTGCTTATCAAACCATTGCAACACCAATGACTGGCGCACAGTTTCATAGTAATGAAAGCCGACAGACATCAACATGGTGGTTATTAACAGGCCAGAAAAGCTTGGCAGAAAGCCTGTTAAGGCCACACCAGCACCCAGCATCAATAAAGACCACAAGGCCAAACGCTGCTCATGCATAAGCAGCAATAGCCATACCACTGCAAAAGCCATAAATCCAGGCACTTCACGCCAGGATTGCAAGACCCCGATATAAGCACCATTAAGGTGGGCAACATCCACCGCAAAGTTATTAAACAAGGCCATCCACACACCAAACGCAAAAGCCATGGCAAAAGTCATTAAATACAAGACATTGGCTCTGGTACGCCAGATAAAATGGGGGACTGACATAGACATGTGTTAACCTGAATATAAACGTCAAGAGCGGCAGTCTAGCAAATATATAATCCTTTCGCTTTACTCGCTACTTGGTTAGCCGTAATTGCACCCCTATATATCAGAAACAGACAAATTTTTAATGGCCAATACCATGAGTGACAAGCAAGATAGCCATAATGATAAAGCTGGCATGCAATTATTACTGCAGCTACTACCCTTTATCAAGCCATACCGCAAAATGGTCGTCGGCGCCATAATAGCGCTGATTTTTACTGCTGGCGTATCTCTGGCTTTAGGACAAGGAATTCGCATACTGGTTGACCAAGGTTTTGGCGCTACGGACCCAGCACTACTGGATCAAGCCATGCTGATTCTGGCAACCATTACTCTGGCTCTGGCTGGCGGCACCTTTGTACGCTTCTATCTGGTTTCATGGCTCGGTGAAAGAGTCAGCAATGATATGCGTATAGCAGTGTTTAAGCATCTATTAACCCTGCACCCAAACTACTTTGAAGAAAATCGCAGTGGCGAAATTAATGCTCGTCTGACCACCGATACCACCTTACTGCAATCCATTATCGGCTCATCTATTTCCATGGCCTTACGCAACAGCCTGACTTTTGTTGGCGGGTTGGTAATGATGCTGGTCACCAACCTCAAGCTGGCACTAATTGTCTTGGCAAGTGTACCGCTGATTGTTTTGCCCATGCTGATGTATGGCCGCCGCGTGCGCTCCCTGTCACGACAAAGTCAGGATACTGTCGCTGAAGTGGGCACCTACGCCGGTGAAATTGTGCAGCATATCAAGGTGGTGCAAGGTTTTACTCGTGAAACCGAAGAAACGCAGGCCTTTGGTCTGGAGGTTGAAAAGGCTTTCAGCGTTGCGAAACGCCGTATTCTGCAACGCTCACTACTGATCATTATTGCCATGGCTTTGGTGTTTACCGGTCTATCCACTATGCTGTGGGTAGGGGCCCGAGATGTCAGCCAGGGTGTCATTACCTCTGGTGAGCTGTCAGCCTTTGTCTTTTACGCCATTATGGTGGCTATGGCAGTGGCCACCATTTCTGAAGTATATGGTGAACTGCAAAGAGCTGCCGGAGCCACGGAACGCCTGTTGGAACTATTATCTTCAGAGCCGCAGATTAATGCCCCTGCACAAGCTCAGAACCTGCCTGAAGGCCCCCTGCCCCTGCGTTTTGAAAAGGTCAACTTTGCTTATCCTTCACGCCCCAATCAAAGTGCCCTGCAGCAGCTTGATTTTAGTATTGCAGCAGGTGAAACAGTGGCTATTGTGGGAGCGTCGGGAGCAGGTAAAACCACTGTATTTGAAATGCTACAGCGCTTTTATGATCCACAACAAGGACAAATAAAGGTCGCCGATATCCCTATTACCCAACTCACCCCGCAGCACCTGCGCAGTCATCTAGGCGTAGTACCACAACAACCTACTTTGTTTAGCAGTGATGTTTGGCACAATATTCGTTATGGCAACCCTAGCGCCAGTGACGCTCAAGTACATATGGCCGCCAAGCAGGCTAATGCCCATAAATTTATTATGGCTCTACCTGCTGGCTACGACAGTTATCTGGGCGAACAAGGGGTGCGCCTGTCGGGTGGTCAACGCCAACGTATTGCTATCGCTCGTGCCATACTTAAAAATCCAGCTATACTACTGCTCGACGAAGCCACTAGCGCCTTGGACGCCGAGAGCGAAGCCAAGGTAACCACTGCACTGCAGGAGCTGATGCAGGGTCGTACCACCTTGATCATTGCCCACCGTTTAGCTACAGTCATGCATGCTGATCGTATCCTGCTAATGGATGCGGGGCATATTATTGCCCAAGGCAAACATGAACAGCTGCTGGCCAGTTCAGACCTGTACCGGCGTCTGTGTAAACTACAATTTGACTACTAGATAACCTATGCCTGTATCACCAATACCCGCACAAGAACTGCAGCTCCTGCGCAATGGCTATTGGGATCGTACCTCAATAATAAGCCTGCCCGATACTAGCAAACGGGTGCGTAAAATCAGCAAAGGTGCCGAGTCTGCCGGACCCTGGGGTATGGATAACCTGCGTGCTGAAGCACTTTATCTGGCTGCTCTGGAAGACAGTCTGCAAGACTTCTTCCCTCCCCTATTAGCCCATTGGGACACAGATACTACGGGCTATGATATGGGCTATATGGAAAACTATGTGAATGTTGGGCAGATAGCCCAAGAGCAAGTATTTAACCAACCCCAAGCTGATGCCATGCAGACCTATCTGGGGCAACGCTTATTTACTCAGCTACATACTCCTTCACTGGCATCACCGCTACTGGTAGCCAATATAAAAGATACGCTTAACAAGGCTATGCACTGCCTGCAAAGACACGCTCAATTGCAGGTATTGCTGGACCCTGTCAGCATTAATCATTTACCTGTCGTATCATTAGAGCAACAATTGCAAGCCCTCTATGGGAGCAGTTTACTGACACAATTGGATGCCACACCTCAAGTGCGCCTGCACGGTGATTTGTTTCTGGAAAATATGCTGCTGCCAGCTCACGATCCAGGCCAAAACTGGCCCCAACATCTGGTCTTAATAGACCCTATTTCCGTCGCCGGCATTGGTGCCGGCCACCCCTTGTTTGACTTAGGCAAATACGAATCCTATGCCACCGGAGAATTACCTGCCATGCGTCAGGAACGACTGCTAATCAGTGGTTTTGAAGGTGCCGGTGAACATCAGGCACCACAGCAATATCACTGGGCCATTGACTGGCAGGACCCAGCCATGATCGGGCTAAAGAAGATTAACTGGCATGGGCAGCTACGCAGCTTGTACATACAACACTATGGCCCTGTTAAAACCGCCTTGTATGAGCTATTACAGGCCTACTTTGCCGCTGCCATGGTGGTTTGCACTGAGGGTCGGGAACAACAGGCTCGAGCTTTAAAAATGCGGGCCAGCTTACAATTGGCACTGACCCACTAAGGAACATCTGTAAAATCCGTTATAACGGGAAGCGCAGTGACCTGATAATCTCTAAGCTATTAATTTTACTGGGTAGAGATTGCTCCGCTTCACTGGCAATGGCGGGTTTGTCAATTTGCCAGACCACCCCTAGCCACTTGCCAAATATCTACTGACGTAGTTTGCTGATCACACCCAACGCAAAGGCTACTATTGCACCAGCTATTACACCAACCGCCATATTAATCAAGCTGGGTACCAGAGCGCCAGCCAAAATATTGAGACTGGGTAAACTGCCTGCCCAATGATCGGCATATTGCGTGAGATGGTGCAGAAACGGCGTACCATGGACCAAAATGCCACCCCCAACCAGAAACATGGCCAAAGTTCCCACTATGGTAAGGCCTCGCAATAAAGGGGCGGCAGAATTTAACAGAGCACTGCCAACATATTGGGTGCATCTATGCCAAACCCCTTGCCCCTGACGCTCCAGAAGATATAGCCCGGCATCATCCATTTTCACAATCGCTGCGACAAACCCATAGACACCAAGAGTAAACAACAAGGCCAAGCCTGATACCACCAACACCTGCGTGAGAAAAGCCGCCTCACTAACCGAACCTAGGGTAATCACTACAATTTCTGCTGATAAAATAAAGTCAGTGCGAATAGCACCTTTGATTTTTTCCTGTTCCAAAGCCACCAGATTAGGGCTTTGTAAACGCTGCACTCGTGCTTCAGCATCATGCTCTGGTGGCGTCGAAACCAACCAGCTATAAAGCTTTTCATAACCTTCGTAGCACAGGAAGGCACCACCCAACATCAGCACTGGCGTAATCAGCCAAGGCGCAAAAAGGCTCATCAACAAAGCCGCTGGCACCAAAATAAACTTATTACGCAGTGACCCCTTGGCTACTGCCCACACCACGGGCAGTTCACGTTCGGCTTTTACCCCACTCACTTGCTCGGCATTAACCGCCAAATCATCACCCAGCACCCCTGCTGTTTTCTTTGCCGCCACCTTGGAAAGTACGGCAATATCATCAAGCAAGGTGGCAATATCATCAATTAGTGCAAGTAAGCTGGCGCCAGCCATAGGGATCTCCGGTCAATTGTCGCTACACAAGAGCGCTTTATAAAATAGGATCTTGGCTAACCATATCAAGAATGGTCCTAGCCACCAAGTCTGGTTGATCCAGGGGCAGCAGATGCTGAGCACCAGCAAAGTTAACCCCGCGCTTGGGCCCACTTAGGGCCTGCCAGCGCTGCCAACTGGCATCATCCACGGTGTCTGAATGTTCTGCTCGCAGTAAATCAATGGGCACCTGAGTTTGACGCAATATATTCCACGTATTAGGTACCGTACCATAGACCAGAGCTTCCCAGTTTTTATCAAACAACAGGCCAAACTCTGCAGTAGGCAAACCATGCTTATTGATGGCACCAACCCCGGCATTAATATAATCCCACAAAACACTATCAGAAAATCCCGAGAACACTCGTCTGCTACGGTGAAAATCAAATGCTTCCTGCATACTGGACCAACGATCTGGACGCCCCAAAGCCTTTTTAACAATAGGTACCTGACGTTTTAGTGCACTGGGCATATAACGCATAATGCGGGTATAGCGGGCCTTAAGAAACACTGGCTCAACCATAATCAAACGACGAAACAGGTGAGGCTTATGATGTGCAGCCAACAGCCCCACTACAGCTCCCATAGAATGTCCGACATAAGTCACCGGGGCAAGGTTATGATGTTCAATAAAGGCAATCTGATCCGCAGCCATACGTCGCCATAATTGATTGTCGCGATAGATATTGCGAAACTCACCTAGACTCTGCCACAAAGGGCGTAAGGCTGGCGCGTAGATCGTGCACTCGGTCTCCAGATTGGCCAATAAACTGCGATAAGCTCCAGCAGGAAAACCATTAGCATGGGCAAACAGCAGCGGTCTTGGTCCTTTACCAAAGAGTTGCGACGGGATAACAGGTTGCTTGTGTCGTGTCATAGCTAAACAGTGTATATGTGGTTAGGCAAACGCTGCACAATAAATCTCCAACCTGCAATTTTGGTTGGAGATTGCTTGCTTTTGCTCGCCATAACGAATATATATTTTGCAAACCCTCCCATAGGGTCTGTTTATCTGCCACAGAGGATTATAAAACGGCAGCTACGGCTTTCGCAAAGTTGGCCATATTAGTGTCATTTAACCCGGCCACATTAATACGACTGGAACCGACCAGATAAACACTATGGTCATTAACCAGACTATTCACCTGATCCTTATCCACTCCCAGAAAAGAAAACATGCCTTTTTGACGTTCAATAAAACTAAAGTCTTGCTTAACACCAGCAGCTTGGAGGGCTTGTACTAGCTCGCTGCGCAAACGCGCAATTCGCTGGCGCACTTCAGCCAGTTCAGCCAACCAATCGGCCTTGAGTTCAGGGTCTTCCAAAATAGTCTGTACCACTAAAGCACCGTGGGAAGGCGGCATAGAATAGTTACCACGAATCACCCCGTTCATCTGACCCTGAACAACGGCTGCATGTTCAGCTGCCTTGGTGATAACCAGCGCCGTGCCAGTCCGCTCACGATACAGCCCAAAGTTTTTCGAACAGGAACTGGCAATAACCATCTCATCGACCATGCTGGCAACCAAACGCAGACCAGCCGCATCCTCTTCCATGCCATCACCCATACCCTGATAGGCAATGTCCACAAACGGAATAAGCCCCTTTTTATGCGCCAATTCACCCAATGCGCGCCACTGCTCCAAATTTAGATCAGCACCGGATGGGTTATGACAACAACCATGCACCAGTACCAGATCTCCCGCTTCAGCCTCGGTTTCCAAGGTGGCCATCATGGCAGCAAAATCAACACTATGAGTAGCCGCATCAAAGTAAGGAAACTCCGCCAGTGTCAGCCCTGCACTTTTGATAATGGCATGGTGGTTAGCCCAGGTTGGCTTGCCGACCCACACCTTGGCTGCTGGCTTGGCAGCATTAATAAAATCACAAATGACACGCAAGGCGCCTGTGCCACCAGGCGTCTGAGCAATAGCCACACGACACTCAGCCATGGGCTGATTGTCTGCTCCCAGAACCACATCGGCCAACAACTGGTTATAACGTGCCCAACCAGCCATACCCACATAGGTTTTGGTATCTTCCAGATCCAACAGACGTTGTTCAGCAGCCACCACAGCACGCATGATTGGCGTATGACCTTGTTCATCCTTATAGACACCCAAACCCAAATCGACCTTATTGGGGTTGGTATCTTCACGATGCATGACGGCTAGGTGCAAAATGGGATCAGCAGGCACTGAGGGCAGCGACTCAAACATGGGACGTTTCTCTCCGAAATAGGGTTGTAAACAGGCTTTACCGAGCAAACTGAAAGTATATGCTTTTCCACTAAGCAAAACTATGCTGAGCAGTTGTTTTTCACAATATTTCAGCAAAATTTTGCTAACTAATGCCGGCATCATTTACCAACCCGCCTTTACGAGCGAAACGAAGCAATATCGAGCCGATACAATCAACAGGTTAGAAATTGCCACGTCGCCAGGCTCCTGACCATGACCAATTGTGCCGAGTTTGCTTAATGACCAGATACTGGTGCACCACTAAATTCAGCAGACCAAACTATTTTCTGGTCGCCGAGGGCACACAACCAAATTGCTGCCGATAGCAACGGGCAAAATAAGATACCGAATTAAACCCACAGGCCTGAGCGATTTGGGTAATAGTAAAACTCGACTGGTGTAACAGATGCTGAGCTTTGTGCAGACGCAAGTGTAGATAAAACTGACTTGGCGTGTGTTGCAAATACTGTTTAAACAAGCGCTCCATTTGCCGCACTGAGATATTGGACCTGTCGGCTACCTGCGCACAAGTCAAGGGCTGTTCAAGTTGTGCCTGCATCACTTCTACCGCCTTGATCAAGCGGCTATTGCTAATATTCAAACGACTTTGCAATCCCATCCGCGCATCTTCATGGGCAGGCCTAATGGCTGGATGCATATATTGCTCAGCCACTAGCATCGCCAGCTTCTGACCATGTTCACCGGCTATGCGCTGTAACATCATATCCATGCCAGCTGAACCACCAGAGCAAGTCATCAGGTTGTTATCAAATTCGTAGAGTTCACCACTCATATGCACATCACCAAACTGCTCTCGAAAACCATCGACGTATTCCCAGTGGATAGTGCAAGTGCGACCACGTAACAACTTGGCTTTTGCCAACAACAAACTGCCCGTGGAGGTGGCACCAAAAACCTTCACCTGACGGCAAGCGTTACGCAACCAGCCAAAAAAACCAGCATCGCCATAAGCAGCCACATCCACTCCTGCCACTAGGATTAAGACATCAAGTTGTTTGACTTGCCTGAGGTCCAAGGTTGGTGCCGTAAGCATGTTATTGCTGGCGGCCACACTCTCACCAGACCAACTAAGGAATTCCCAAGCATACAAGTCACGCTTGGCTTGCGCATTGGCCATGCGCAATGGCTCCACCGCAGCCGCAAGGGATAACATGGAAAAACCGGGCACTAACAAGAAACCAAAACGCTGCACAACACACTCAAGCCTAATTCTGAAGTATGGATACTAAAACAATATGTCGCATATGTCTCTTTGTGCGGCGTATTTGTATTTATTATGCTATTTATAAAGGCGCATCATCATTCTGTTAACTAAAATAACCAAGAGACGAGTCATGGCTTTCCCAACTTACTCTCCATACGTCATCATCGGTGCCGGTATTCACGGCCTGTCCACTGCTTACCATCTAGCTCTGGAGCTTAAAGCGCGTAATAAAGGCGATGGTCGTGACATCATCATTGTCGACAAAGCCGGCATTGCAGCTGGTGCCACCGGCATTGCCTGTGGTGTGGTGCGTAACAACTACTATCAACCAGCCATGCGAGAACTAATGGCTCACTCTGTTGAAGTTTGGGAATCCGATGTCAAAGCCTACTCTTATCACCCTGTTGGCTATATGCAGGTGAGCCCTGCAAGCATGCACGACGATATTGCTAGCATCTATGAGCAACAACAAGCTATTGGTTATGCATCGACGTTTATTGAAGGCGCGGCCGACAGCGACAAGTATATGAAAAGCATTCTTCACGACTGGCAGGCTCAGGGCATCACTTCCATCCTCCACGAAAAAAAAGGTGGCTATGCCAACAACACCAAGGCTATGTACGGCCTGGCAAACAAAGCCGAAGCTGAAGGTGTACGCATTATTACTGGCGTCACCGTAACCGGTTTTAATCAGGCTGGAGGAGCCATCACGGCCGTAGAAACCAACCGTGGCACGATTGCATGTGGCCAGGTTGTCGTTGCGGCTGGCCCATGGGTTAGACATTTCTGGGACATGTTAGAACTGCCTAATACCGTGGCCATCAAGGCTGCCGATGGCACCATGCATAGGGATATTCCCACTTGGGTATACTGGTCTTTGCAGGAGGGCACTCTGGGTGTAGACCCCAAGCTGCAGGTGGACAATAATGGCAATATGCCACCGGTTATTCATGTGGACTCTAATGCGCCCTTGTTCTCTTGTGAAGATGGCTCCCTGATTACCTCTGAGATGTGGGGTATCTACTACAAACCAGATTTTCATTTTGGTGGCGTACAAGGTGGTGCGGCACCTTTTAAGATAGACAAGGCGGCCACTGATGTTGCCGTTGACCCATACGGCCCGGCGTCACCAGAGTTTATTGTGGGGGCAGAATTTGCCCATATGTGGGTTTCTGCTCTGGCGCACTGCCAAAAGCGTTTTGAGGGCACTATGGCGAAATATAAAAACGAAGCCAGTGGTGGCATTGGTTGTTTTACCCCTGACTCCTTCCCCATTTTTGATGTTTTTTGCCAAAACTGTTATCTCATTGCAGACTCCAACCATGGCTATAAAATGTTAGGAGTTGGCAAACTGGTTGCTGCAGAGATTGCCAGCAGCAGTAAACAGCGCTTACTGGAGCCATTCCGCTTTTCACGCTATGCAGAAGGCAAATTACACCCAGTGTCAAATAGCCCCTTTCCCTGGTCTTAAGCAGCTTGTCCAACAAGGTGCGCCTGGCCCCATACCTGTAGACACAGCCAGCACAACCATCATACCAACTCTAGTACTATTAAGGCATAATGACGCTTTAGCCAGCTACCGTATTTGCAGCATGCCCATACCACGTTTGTTATTACACCCTGTTGGCGGTGCCATTACGGTTGCCGCTATTTGGGGATTTAATGTTATTTTTATGAAAATAGCGATGGCAGATTTGCCTCCCTTGGCTTTTACCACACTGCGTTTTCTGGCCTTGGGACTAATCCTGCTCCCCTTTGTAAAAATAAACTGGTCACAGTTCCGACAACTACTGCCTTTAGCTCTGGTGATGGGTATGGGACACTTTCACCTACTGGCTCTGGGTTTGACTTATGTGCCTGGCGTGGTTGCCAGTTTTTGTCTATTGCTAGGCGGCCCATTGTCATCATTATTAGGCTATCTGCTGCTACAGGAACGCCTCACCCGCTGGCAAGTGTTAGCCATTGCGGTAGCAGCACTAGGCGCTACAGTGCCATCTTTTCTATTAGGTAGTATTAATTTACAAATAGGTATGATTATTGTTACCTGTAGTACATTTTTCTGGGCCCTTGGCAATATCCAAGTCAGGTTGCTACCCCAGCTTCCTACCATCGCTTTACAATTTTGGATAGCCATCATTACGGCCCCCATCAGCTATCTGTTTTATACCCTCACGGGCGATGGCACACCCATATGGCACTATCTCACAGTATCAGCCTCAGCCAGTCTGGTATATGTGATTATTGCTTCTTCCCTAATAGGCTATGCCTTATGGTACCGACTGATTCATACGCATGGCGTACAGCAGGTTGCTCCCTTTATGCTGCTCCAACCCATTTTTACGCTACTGGCGGGATACCTGATCTTGGCCGAGGCTTTAACTCTATGGCAATGGCTTGGTAGTGGGACTACACTGTTGGCCATGTACATATATCAACGTTTGCAGAAACCGCGCCTATGATCGATCTATACTACTGGCCCACTCCCAATGGCTGGAAAATCACCATCATGCTGGAAGAACTGGGCATCCCTTATCGGGTCAACTACGTTAATATTATGCAGGGCGAACAGTTTGCAGCGGATTTTTTGGCCATTGCCCCTAACAACCGCATGCCGGCCATTATTGACCATACACCTGCAGATGGCGGCGGCCCTCTGAGCCTGTTTGAATCAGGCGCTATTTTGCAGTATCTGGGAGATAAATACGGACAGCTTTACAGTGCGGATAAGCGCACCCGTCAGGACATCAACCAATGGCTGTTCTGGCAAGTGGGTGGTCTGGGACCAATGGCTGGTCAAGCCCATCACTTTCGTCACTACGCACCTGAAACCGTGCCTTACGGTATTGAACGCTATACCAAAGAGTGTAACCGTTTATATGGTGTTATAAACCAACGTTTGGCAGACCGGCCTTTTTTGGCTGGCGCTTATTCTATTGCCGATATAGCCTGCTGGCCTTGGGCCATACTCTATGCCCGTCAGGGTCAGGATATGGCAGACTTTCCCCACCTTAAGCGCTGGCTAGAGGCTATTGCAGCACGGCCAGCAGCTCAGCGAGGTCAGGAGGTCGGTGCCAAACGGCGGCAGGGCATCAATGATGAGGCGTCACGTAAGGTGCTATTTGGTCAAACCGCCCGCATATTGGACGACAGTGTGGATTAAAACAACGCCTGCTGGCTCTGGTTATCGACCTTTACGCCTTCCAGAGTCAGCAGGTGCGCTTTAACAGACAAGCCACCACTAAAGCCCGTAAGCTGCCCATTGGCACCAATAACCCGATGACAGGGGATAATAATGGGGATCGGATTCTGACCATTGGCCGCACCGACAGCTCTGCAAGCCTTGGGCCGTCCTATAGCCTCAGCTATATCACCATAAGAACAGACGCTGCCATAGGGTATCTGCTGCAATTGTTGCCACACCTGACACTGAAACTCCGTACCCATTGGCGACAATAACAAATCAAAGGATTGGCGGCGCCCAGCAAAATATTCTGTCAACTGTTGTTGTGCCGCTTTCAATATAGTGCTTTGCCGCTGCCACTCTGGTGGCGGCTGCATAGTCTTATCAGCAGCTGGTAAACCCACATAAGCAAGCTGCTCAGCCTGACCAGCCAATAACAAATGGCCAATAGGTGTGGACAAATAAGTGTAATGTAGCAACATAACAACAACCTCTAACCAACAATTAGGCAAACAGTATAGCAGTGTCTTTAGCAAGTTCTGCGCAACTGCTTAATACCAGGCATCATCCACACTGGCTTTTTTACGCCCGACATAATCCTGCAAAGCCTCTTCTATAGCAATATCCATAGCTGGCATTGCATAACTATCTAACATGGACTTCATCCGCTCGTGGGCACGCTCTGCAGCTGACTTGCTACCCTTCTCCTGCCATTGTTCAAAACTCTCAGAATCAGACATTTGAGCATCATAGAAGGCCGTTTCATAGTTAGCCATGGTATGGGAGCAGCCCAGAAAATGACCACCCGCTGGTACTTCTTTATAAGCCTCCGGGGCAAGGCTGTTGGTATCCACGGTGACGCCAGATAGCAGACGCTGATATACCCCCAAACGGTCGGCATCCAAAATCAACTTCTCATAGCCCATTGATAACCCCCCCTCGAGCCAACCCGCTGCATGCAATACATAATTAGCACCAGCTAAAGCCGTGGCATGCATCGAATCAGCACTTTCGTAGGCTGCCTGAGCATCGCAAATTTTGGCGGCCGTTAAGGAACCGCCACAGCGCAATGGTATACCCAGACGACGCGCCAGTTGACCGATCATATAATTCGACATAACCGGTTCTGGCATACCAAATGTTGGCGCCCCGGATTTTAAACTCATGGAAGACAAGAAATTACCCATAACAAAGGCCGACCCTGGGCGTACTAACTGACTAAAGGCACCAGCAGCCATGGCTTCTGCCAAAGCTTGGGCAACGCCAGCAGGCGTGGTTACAGGCCCCATGGCTCCCCCCAAAATAAAGGGCGCTACAATAATAGCCTGATTGGCACCACAGTATACCTGAATAGCTTCTGAGGCCACCTTATCGATCATCATGGGTGAGTTGGCATTAACATTGCCCATGATGACGACATTGTCTTGCAGAAAATCGGCACCAAACACAATTTTGGCCATATCTATAGAATCTTGCGCCCTCTCCTTGGCAGTGATCATCCCCAGTAGAGGCTTGTCAGAGTATCGTAGATGGCCATAGACCATATCCAGATGGCGCTTGTTAACAGGGATATCGCAGGGCTCTACCAGTACCCCTCCAGAATGGTGCAAGTAGGGCAAATCCTTGACCAGTTTCACCAGCTTATTAAAGTCATCAATAGTTCCATAACGTCGCCCCTTGTCCAGATCATAGATAAATGGTGAACCATAAGCAGGGGCGAATACTTGATTGCGTCCACCAATGCGCACACTCTTATGGGGGTTGCGCGCCACCTGCGTAAACTCACTTGGAATCGTAGCGCATAACTGACGCGCCAACCCATCAGGGAAGCGCGCTGTGACACCCTGCACCTCCACTCCCCCTGCGCGCAGAATAGCCAGCGCTTTGGGATCATCGCGAAATTCAATGCCCACTTCAGCGAGTAGCCAATCGACATGAGCTTCGATCGTTTGTAGCTGTTCTTCAGAACAAAAATCAAAATAAGGTATATTACGTTCAACAAAGGCTGGCAGTGGGGCATCTACTCGACCACTGCCACGTTGACGGCTGCGTCTAACCATAATCACGGCCCTCCAGATAGATTAAGCATATAGCTCGAATTTTTGCATTGTAATCCTAAAGGACTTGTCAGGCAGCCAAACTGGAGCTAATCTTGACATAAGTTTAAATTATATAAAGTCTAGTCATAATGTGTGCAAAACTAGCCTCTTCCAAAGACCCAAATAGATTGCCATTACATGGTCTGGCAGTCTTTGAAAGCGTTGCCAGAAATGGCTCTATGTCTGCTGCTGCCAAGGCGTTAGGATTAACACAGCCAGCCGTAAGCCAAACCCTAAAGAAACTTGAGCAACAACTTGAGATCACCCTGCTAAAACGCCACAGAAATGGCATTGAGCTAACTAAAGCAGGCCAAGAATTATTTATGTCATGTGTGCAAAGCTTTGATCAATTAGCTGGCACCATCAATACTATCCGCCAGCCCAAGAATGACCAACAGGAAGTCACACTTAGTCTTTCTACAGCCACTGCAACCTACTGGCTGTTACCTAGAATTGCTGATTTTTATCAACACTACCCTAATACTCTGGTAAATATTATTTCTCGGGACAACGACAGCAATCTTAATACCAGCAGCTATGATTTGGCCATTCCCCTAGCGTCTCAAAAGCTACCAGAACAGGATTTTCATATTTGGCCTCTGCTCGAAGAGGTTGTGTTTCCAGTATGCAGCCCCACCCTACTCGTCCAGAGGCAACTAACAGCTGAGCAAACTGGCATTAAAACATTACAGGAACTGCCCCTTATACATCTGGATAATAATCGCGAATCACGTATGAGCTGGCAAGACTGGGTATTGGCAACTAGCCAGCAACCACAATTAAGCCTGATAGAAGAGCCTATTGACCCCCACTTCAACCGAGGCCAAACCTGTAGTGATTATTTTGTTGCCGTGGCAGCAGCTATCGCCGGGCAAGGCGTTGCGTTAGGCTGGCAGCACATTGTCAAAGACCTGCTTGATGACCAGCGTCTGGTAAGATTAGGCAATGCACACTGGCGTAGCGAACAGCCTTTTACTCTTATTGCACCCAGACGCAAAGCACTTACGCCAGCTGTCATCGCCTTAAAAGACTGGTTATTGCAACAAACCCTGTAGTGGGAACTTGCTGGCTGGGATGTCATTTGGCATGCACCTCGAGCTCAGCATGCCCAGTGAGTACAGCGAATGTTTTGAGTATTAGTTCGACAGTGTCGGGTTAAAACACAACACACCTGCCACCAATAAAAAAGCCGCTTCCCAGAGGCAGCGGCCTTTCGAAACTCACTGAACAGCGTCAGCTAACAAGTATTAGTCTGCCAACTCTTCCGGCAAAATCAGATTCAATACAATAGCCAAGACAGCAGCTGGCAATAAACCAGACGTCAGCAAAATCCTCATGGTACTACCCAGATGCTGTAAGGCTTCAGGTACCAGTTGCAGCCCCAAGCCCACTGACAAGGAAATAGCAAAGATAACCATATTGCGGCGATTCCAACGCACATCAGACAGCATATTTATACCAGCTGCACAAACCATACCGAACATCACAATAACACCACCGCCAAGCACATGAATAGGCACGGTTGAAACGATAGCACCAAACTTGGGTATCAAACCACATACCACCAGAAACAGTGCACCAATAGCAACTACTTTACGGCTCATTACGCCAGTCATGGATACCAAACCCACATTTTGGCTGAATGAGGTATTTGGCAAGCCACCAAACATACCGGCAATAGCCGTTCCCAGACCATCAGCATAGGTTGCACCACTTATTTCGGTATCAGTTGCTTCACGTCCAGCGCCACCTTTGGTAATTCCTGAAACATCACCTACGGTCTCGATAGCCGAGATAAAGGCCATAAAGCACATGCCAATGATAATGGCAGAGTTCCACTCAAAGCCCCATTGAAAAGGCTTTGGCAAAGCAAATACAGCAGCATTGGCCACATTACCAAAATTTACCTGCCCCATAGCATAAGCCACTGCATAACCGGCCAACATACCAATCAGCACCGCAGCCACTGAAGTCATACCTTTGGTAAAAAACTTCAATGCCAAAGTCACAAAGATAACCACCAGAGCCGGGCCCCACATGGCCATGGACCCAAAGGCTGGCTTGCCCATTAGAGGCACACCACCGGCGGCATATTGAACCCCCACTTTGACCAGAGCCAAACCAATCATTAACACAATCAGGCCAGTCACCAGTGGTGGCAAGGCAAACCGAATGCGTCCGATAAAGCGACCCAGAACAAAATGAAAAATACCACCAATAAACACCCCGGTCATCAGGCCACCCAGCCCAGCCACACCAGCCCCAGCTACAGCTGGGATCATCACTGGCAAAAAGGCAAATGAGGTGCCTTGCACAATGGGCAAACGGGCACCAATTGGCCCCATACTCATAGTCTGAATCAAAGTCGCAATACCAGCAAATAGCATACACATCTGAATCATATAGATCATGGTGGGAAAATCGGGGGAGTTGGAACCAAATCCAAATCCAGCAGCCCCAGCCAAAATAATAGCCGGAGTGACATTACTGGCAAACATGGCTAACACATGCTGTATACCCAATGGCACCGCTTGCGCTAGTGGCGGGGTATAATCCGGATCTCGCAGTTGTTCCGGGGTTCCTAAAGCGGAATCGACCATAGCTGTTCTCCTATTTTTGTTAATCTCACAGCAAAACAATTTTTATTAGCATGCATTGTATACAATCCATGCCTGCGTCAATTTATCGCGCCTGCAACTGATAATCAAGCCCCAGAGAAATTTTAATAAATTGGTTAAAATCAGTTTATGAAACGACTTTTTTTGCCAGATCGCACTTGTTGCCGCCAAGCGTAAGGTTTAAAATGGGGTATGAATTCTGCTCAGCACCTGAAACCTAAAGCCAACAAACCCAAAATCATGTTTTGGCGGCTTGGTGCTACGCGGATGAAATAACGATAATCTGTAAAAACCCGGTCGCTAGGCGATCGGGTTTTTTTACGCCCGCGGCCAGCGTTCCAGACAACTAGGAGATCCTCATGTTCAGCGGTTCATATGTAGCTTTGGTTACCCCATTTAGCAACGGTAAACTAGATGAAGACGCCTTGCGGCGGCTGGTTAACTGGCAACTGGAAAAAGGCACCAATGGGCTAGTACCTGTAGGCACTACCGGCGAATCACCAACATTAAGTGAAGCTGAACACAAACGCGTGGTGGAAATCACTGTTGCAGAAGCCAATGGCCGCGTACCGGTGATTGCCGGCGCCGGATCAAATAACCCTGTTGAAGCTCTAGCCTACGCGCAACATGCCAAAGAGGCTGGCGCTGACGCTATTCTATGTGTTGCCGGTTACTACAATCGACCCAATCAGGATGGCCTCTATGCGCACTTTGCATATATCCACGATAATGTCGATATCCCGATGGTGATATACAATATCCCTCCACGCGCCATTGTTGACGTTCAACCAGCAACCATGGCCAAGCTGGCTGCTCTAAAAAATGTAGTAGGAGTAAAAGATGCTACGGGCGATTTGGCCAGAATTACTCTGGAACGCATGGCTATAGGTGATGACTTTGCCTATCTATCAGGCGAAGACATTACCTCTATCGCCTATAATGTGTCTGGCGGTAAGGGCTGTATTTCTGTTACTGCCAACGTAGCTCCTACACGCTGTGCAGCATTACAGGCTGCCTGCACAAAACAGGATTATGCCACGGCCCTGCGCATCAGTGATGAGCTAGCGCCATTACACCAGGCCCTGTTTGCTGAACCCAGCCCCGCCGGGGCCAAGTACGCTGCCTCTCTTTTGGGTATATGCTCTGCAGAAGCACGCATGCCAGTCATGCCATTAAGTGCTGCCAGCAAAGCGACTATCGACAGCTTACAACATTTACTGGGTTAGATAACTTTAGGCAGGTTTCCCACAGGCAAACTTGCCCAGCCCAGCACCACCTCTGCAAAATTCCTTATGGCGGGGAGCGCAGCGACGTGGCAATCCCTAACCTATAAATTTTATTGGGCAGAGATTGCTACGCTGACAATGATGGACTACTGGTTATAGCTTATAAGATCAAACCATAGTCAGCATTGAGAATATCCACTATTTCACTTTTAGGATCATCACTAGGCTGTATCGGCTTACCAGTAATAGCAGCGGCAATCCCCGTGTAAGTATCAGAAATATCCTGTATAGCAGCCAAGGGTAAAGCATTGTCACCTGCCAAAGCAGACCGCTCAGGCATACGGTTTTTGTTGAGCAAAACATCTGCATCCGGGAAGTGGTTGAGTAAAAACTGCCGGAAGCCCTCTTTCGAGTTCTCCACTATTTGCCCCTTACGTAAAGCTTGGGCATCCCAGATACGCGAAGAGTCCGGTGTACCCACCTCATCCATATAAATCAACTTTTCTTCACCCTTGGCATTGGTGACATAACCAAACTCAAATTTGGTATCCACAAACACCTGATCAATAGCGGCAAGGTCACGGGATATAACAGAGAAGCCTTCTTGCAGTAAGGTTTCGTAGCGGTGAATATCTGCCACTGAGGAAAAATTAAAAGCTTGATAATTAGACTCTATGCTGGCCCTGTCAATATTGACATCATCAGCCTCAGGCACACCGGGAATACCACGCAATATGCCTTTGGTAGAAGGCGTAATCAATAATTCCGGCAAACACTGATTAGCCTGCAGACCATCAGGCAGCTGTATACCACAAAACTCACGCTCTCCCTGAGCATAGGCTCGCCACATTGAACCGGTTATATATTGTCGGGCAATTGCTTCAATCATCACCGGCCGGGCTTTTTGGACAATCCACACCAAAGGATGAGGTATATCCACAATATGACTATCAGCCAGACCCTGTTCACGAAAACGCCCAAACCAGTGGTTAGCAATGGCATTCAAAGCCGCACCTTTACCTGGTACACCATGCAAACCGCCTTCACCATGCCAAATACAGTCAAAAGCAGAAATACGATCACTAATGACCATTACTGCCAAAGGAGCATCAGAACATAGGTCGTAGCCCTGTTGAGCAATCAAGCGTTTACTATCAGCAGCTGTGAGCCAATACACACTGCGTACCTTACCACTATGTACAGGGCCTGCAGTGCGAATAGGTAAATCATCATTGACAGCTAAGACATGCTGGGTAATAGACATGGGGTGGACTCGAGAATCAGGCAAAAATGGGTGTCACATTTTAACAAAATACTGACTAGCCGTCACCCAACTTCACGCATCAAATGGCGGCAATACATGGCGTACACCAGCCAATACCGCTTGTCTTTCAAGCTTATGCCACATACCGCCTGTGGTCACTAGATACCAGTTAATAGCCATATCGGCCATAGCAATAGGCCGCATGCACAAAGCAAACTGTTGGGCATACTGCTGTGCAGTCCAAGCAGGCAACACAGTGACTCCCAAGCCCAAGCTAACCATGGCTAAAACTGCCTCCGTCACCCCGGCCCGAATAACCCGGCGCGGCAATAGATCATGAGCTTTAAAAATCCGCTCATATTCTCTACCCACCTCAGGATTAGTATGATGAGCTATATAAACCTCATCTCGAATAGCTGCAGGAGTGACCTGCCGCAATGTCTGCCATGGATGCTGGCTGGGCCCAACAGCCACCAACTGATCAGTAAACAACTTCTGCCAGTCAAACTCATCAGCCCCAGGTTCACCTGAGACCAAAGCCAAATCTATATCATGACGGCGCAGCGCCAGCAAAGGGTCCAAAGCCTTATCAGCACAGAGCTGGACACTAATGTCAGGGTGCTTGTGCTGCATAAAAACCATTAGTTCAGGTAGCCAGAGGCTGCTAGCATAGACTTGCAAACCTAGGCGTACATTATGCGCCACCCCTGCCCCAAGCTGAGTAATATCCTGCTCGGCATGCTCAAGCTCTGCCAGAATTAAGCGCGCTGCATACTGAATACGCTGCCCGGCACTGGTAGCGATCAGGCGCTTGTTTTGTCGTAGATACAAGGCCGTATCCAGCAAACGCTCTGCTTCGCGGATACGGTGGCTTAACGCAGATTGAGAAACCTGCAATAAATGCGCCGCATCAGACACGCTACCAGCCTGCTCCAAAGCCCGAATCATTTGCAATTGACGAATAGTAAGACGTGTTGGCATATATGTATTTTATTAATCAAAATAGCAAAAATTATGAGATTTACAACATACATATTTTTTCCTAGACTGTCCAGCATCAGCAACCCATGGAATATAATGCATGACCAACGTCATTGATGTCACCGACGAATCCAGCATCCACTGGCAACAGGAAATGAGCTATGGTCAATACCTACAACTCGATCCCCTGCTGCAACTGCAGCACCCTCTTAGTGACCAACACGATGAGATGTTATTTATTATTATTCACCAGGCATCTGAACTATGGATGAAGTTATGCTTACACGAAGCCTATGGCGCCGCCCAACAGATTCAACAGGATAATTTGCGCCCAGCATTGAAAATGCTAACTCGCGTAGCACGCACACAGCAGCAACTGATCAATGCTTGGGAAGTGCTGGTCACCATGACGCCTGCAGATTACAGCGCCTTTCGCGACAGTCTTGGGCAAAGCTCCGGATTTCAATCCTACCAATACCGTGAACTGGAATTTCTGCTAGGTAACAAAAACGCGGCGCTGATTGAGGCCCACAAGGGCCATCCAGAGCACTACCAACAATTACAGCAAGCCCTCAATGCCCCCAGTCTGTACGATATATGCATACAGTTACTTAGCCAGCGCGGCTTTGCCATAGACCAGGCCATTATCAATCGCGACACCAGCCAGCCCTACTCAGCCAACGCCAGCGTGGAAGCAGCCTGGCTAAAGATTTACCAACATACAGAAACATACTGGGATTTATATGAACTGGCAGAAAAGTTAGTGGATTTGGAGCATCACTTCCAGCAATGGCGTTTTAACCATATGAAAACAGTGGAACGTATTATTGGCTATAAACAGGGCACCGGCGGTACAGCAGGGGTCAGCTATTTACACAAGGCGCTGGCTTTACAGTTCTTTCCCGAATTATGGTCCGTAAGAACCAGTATTTAACCGCAGCCCATATGCACTAGCTGCGCTAGAGAATCAAACATGACCGAAATTAATCTGCACCATCTACAACAAATGGACCAAACAGATCCCCTGGCTCCCTTACGGGATCTATTTGAACTGCCAACCGATGTTATTTATCTGGACGGCAACTCTCTGGGTGCTCTGCCAAAACACACACCAGCACACTTGCAAGCCGTTATCACTGAGCAATGGGGACAGAGCCTAATTGGTAGCTGGAATACCTATGACTGGATGCAAAAACCGGTACAACTGGGTGACCGGCTTGGTAAACTGGCAGGCGCTGAAGAAGGCCAAAGTCTGGTTTGTGACAGCACTTCTGTAAATATTTTTAAACTGGCTGCAGCCGCTATTCGCTTACGCCCCCAACGCTACAAGATTGTTACTGAAACGGGCAACTTCTCTACTGATTTATACCTCTTGCAAGGTCTGCAACGTATGCTAGGCGATCAGCTTCAGGTGGTGGCGGTAGAGCGAGAAGCAGTGGCTGCACAAATAGATCAAGATACCGCCTTGGTATTACTGACCCACACTCATTATAAAACCGGTCAAATATGGGATATGGCAGCTATCACCAGCCTGACTCATAAACAAGGTGCCCTTATCTTGTGGGATCTGAGCCATTCACTGGGTGCTATGCCACTCTATCTGGATCATAACCAAGTAGACTTTGCCGTAGGCTGTAACTACAAATACATCAACGGCGGTCCGGGCGCACCAGCCTTGTTGTATGTTGCCAAACGCCACCAAACCACACTGGAACAACCCCTGACTGGCTGGCTTGGTCATGCCCGGCCATTTGATTTTGATGATCAATATCAGGCAGCACCCGGCATAGAGCAAGCTATGTGTGGCACCCCATCAGTGCTGGCCAATGCGGCCCTCGAATGTGCTATAGAAATTATGGAGCAAGTAGACCTTGATGCCTTACGCCACAAATCACAGCAGTTGGGCAATATATTTATCCAGCTTATTGCCCAATATTGTCCTGAATTTGAGCTTGTTTCACCCACTGATGAAAGCCAGCGAGGCAGCCAAGTTTCCATCACCCACCCACAGGGCTATGCCATTATGCAAAACCTGATTGAACGCAACGTGATTGGCGACTTTCGGGCGCCAGACAATTTGCGCTTTGGCTTTGCACCTTTATATATTCGCTATGCCGACATTTGGCACACTGTACAAACTTTAGCTGATATTATGGCCACAGGTAGTTGGCAGGAAGCCCGCTTTCATAAGCGCCAACAGGTCACCTAAGTGAGCGTATATTCGGCTTGCAGGTGGGCAGGATTGTAAGTCGGATTGTAGGTAGGACTCAGCGTACCCCGCGAGCGTAGCGAATGCTTTGGGTATTAGTCCGACATTGTCGGGTTAAAACCCGACCCGCAGCCAGATTAAGACACACTCAGCCAATATCAAAATACTGTGCTAAGGCGCCAACACTAGGCGCACTCTGCGGTTAATTTTACCTTTATTTTCTATCTTGCTAACCCTCACCTGACCAATTTCACCAATATTGGCCAAATGGGTACCACCACAAGGCTGTAAGTCCAGACCAGCTATATTCACCAAACGCACCTTACCCCTACCTCTAGGGGGTTGCACTGACATAGTTTTTACCAACTCTGGCTGGGCATCCAATTGAGCCTCGGTTATCCATTGATAACTGACACTGGCATGCTGATCAACCATAGCTTGCAGCTGTTCTGTCAGCACTTGTTTATCTAACTGAGCATCGGCAATATCAAAGTCTAGCCGGCCATCAATTTTCTCGTCTGTTAAACATTCACCAATGGCTCCGCCAGTGACCGCATAGGGCAATACCACAGACAACAAATGTAACGCTGTGTGAACCCGCATACGTCGATAGCGCACAGCCCAGTTCAGCTGCATGGTTACCCTGTCCCCCACTTGTAACGGGCTGGGCTGCTGCGGGATATGCAAAATCTGGCCAGCTACCTCTCGATTATTGCGGGTATCCACTATCTCCGT
>JASMLZ010000021.1 GCA_030748435.1 Gammaproteobacteria bacterium
TTACCCATCACCACATCAGCAGCCATGCCCTCCAGCGCCAGACGATGATGCCCCAGACTCCAGCCGGCCAAAGCACATACTGAGTAAATACTACCGGCAAATGCGGTTTGATGAATATTCAGATTAGGGCCTGCCACTGGCGCTCTTATGGTCACAGAATTAGCACCAATATCCATAACCCGCATAGCCAATAAATCACTGGCCACAATATGCTGATGCAAAAAGCGGGTAAAAGCAGAGGCGTCATTTAAGCGCGCTGGCTGTTTATGCATAACAAGGACTCAAGCAGAAATAAACCGCCATTATGGCTATTTCCCCGCCCCAAGCCAATACCACTTTTGCCGCACAGTGCTAATCAGCACATACACCATTACACCAAGCACATTATATTAAGGCTTTATCGGGTAGCTAAAACAAATATGGCAAAGTGGAACAAATTTGCTATTGTTAGAAGCGTCTCATAAGACACTAGTCAATGATATGTGGATGGTAAAATTATGGTAACCATGGCTAACAAAATGTGCTGCACGTGCGGTGCCATAATAACGTTATGAATCACTTTAGATGCATATATTATGGCACTTTTCTCATACTATTGAGTACCAGTGCGACAGCAGATAACTTCGATTCAAAGCTCGTCAAGGCAGCCATTGCACGCACAACTAAATCTGTTACTTACAACGGCGCGTATTTTGCCATTGCTTACCCAAACGGCGATGTCTCTGACACCATTGGGGTATGCACCGACGTAGTTATTCGCAGTTATCGCACACTAGGCATAGACCTCCAGCAGCTAGTGCATGAAGATATCTCTGACAACTTCGACCAATACCCTTCGCGACGTATTTGGGGTCTTACCAAACCCGATACCAATATTGACCACCGAAGAGTTCCAAACTTGCAAACATTTTTTTCCAGACACGGTACTTCTCTAGCCATCAGCAAGGACCCAAACGATTATAAGCCCGGCAATATCGTCATATGGAATCTGCCTGGCAACCGACCCCATATTGGTATCGTCACAGATCAAACATCGTCTGATGGCACACCCATGATTGTTCACAATATTGGTTCCGGCCCCCAACATGAAAATATGCTATTTTTGTATAACATAACAGGACATTACCAATACATGCCCAATAACTAAAGCGGTTACCAGTTAAAGGATTATAATGGGCAGCAAGGTACGCTGAACACACTAAAAGTGGATATTAACACCCTCACCTTGCCAGAAACGCTGGCCATCTCACTTACTCTATCCATATAATATAGCTAATGTTCTTGCCTCTACTGAAGATAAATAGCCATGTTGCTAAAAAGCCATTATCTGCGAGTGCTGTTGGCCGGCATCTGCAGCTTAATCGCCACCATTGGGGTAGCACGCTTTGCCTACACACCTATGTTGCCCGTGATGCAGGCCGGCAGCGACCTGAGTATAGGGGCTGGGGGCTGGTTGGCCACCAGTAATTATCTGGGCTATTTTGCCGGTGCTTTAATAGCTGCTTCCTTAACTGATCTAACACTAAAAGATAAGCTTTATCGCCTGGCTCTGATACTGGCCGTGATAACCACCGTTGCCATGGGCCTGACGGAATCCCTTTGGTGGTGGAGTCTATGGCGCTTTTTGGCTGGCTTGGCCAGTGCCGGTGGTCTGTTAATTGGTTCGGGTTTAATGCTGCATTGGCTGGTTAGCCATAATATGCGGCCCGAGCTGGGCATGCATTTTCTTGGTATGGGCGGCGGTATTGCACTTGTATCACTACTGGCTGAGTGGATGTTGGGACAATTTGACTGGCAACAACAATGGTATCTATTTGCTTTGTTAGCCACTATTTTGGCCATACCTGCCTGGCTATGGTTACCCAAACCGAATCTGACTGGCTACACCAATAGTGGAGAAAAGCTGTCTGATCGCCCCCCCAGTCGTCTGTTTTTTAACCTGCTGATAACAGCCTATTTTTGTGCTGGTGTGGGTTTTGCCATTATTACTACCTTTATGGTCGCTCATATTAACCAGTTAAACCCCACTCAGGAGGCAGGTAACCTGACCTTTTTGATATTGGGTTTGGCAGCGGCCCCTGCCTGTATTGTATGGGATCGGGCTACCAGACGGGTAGGATTCCTTAAGGCTATCAGCCTAGCCTTTGCCCTGCAATTGCTTGGCTCCATTTTGCCCATAGTCAATCATAATCCTTTATTTGCCTATACTGGCGCCATCTTATTTGGCGGTACCTTTATCGGTATTGTTAGCATGGTACTAACCATGGCCGGGCGCTTTTATCCCACCAAACCTGCCAAGATGATGGGTAAGATGACTTTATCCTATGGGGTGGCGCAAATACTGGCTCCCGCCTTGGGTGGCATACTGGGAGAATGGAGCGGCAATTATCACAGCAGTTTTTATATGGCTTCTGCCACCATGGCATTGGGCCTGATATTAATGCTGATTATTCAATGGTGGGTGCCGGTTTTTGCCGATGGTAACAAGGCTGATACAAGCGATTTTTAAAGCGTTTGCCCTAATTCTGCATAACGCCCAATATGTTAACCATACCTCAGATATGCCGCTTTAGGATGAGTTTTGGTTATCCACAACCGAAAAAATATGATTGTAAATTGATTCTTTATGGTCGTATATTAAGGTCTGTTTAGTAACCTCTGACAAATGTAATAAGTGAAGCCGAGCCAATTATTAACGCCGTATCGGCAAGCGTAATAGTTTTGCAGAGGTTCCTTAATAACTTTGTGCGGGACAAAACCATGGTATCACCAGCACGCAACAGCCTGTTGCAACCACTTCGGGTAGGCCATAAGACTTTAAAAAATCGTATTGTGTTCGGTGCCCATACAGCCAATATGTCGGCATTGGGGCTACCCGGTGAGCAACATCGCGCCTACTACGAAGAACGTGCCCTGGGTGGTGCAGCCATGATTGTAGTGGAACCCATGCCAGTGCATCCCACTGCTGTCTTAACCCGAGGTAATTTTCGGCCTCAGGATGACAGGGTTATAAAACCCTTTCAGGTTATTACAGAAGCCTGTAAAAGGCATGGTGCTGTGATGATCCAACAACTCTATCATGTGGGTCAACATGGGGATGCCGATAATGCTTTCACCGCGGCCTGGTCGCCCTCCGGCCGCCCTTCCTACCATGATTCCGATGGCAGTCATGCCATGTCAGAAGCCGAAATAGAAGAAATTATTGCCGCCTTTGTGGCTGCCGCCAAACGCTGCCAGGCAGCTGGCTTTGACGGCATAGAGTTATTTGCCAACTACCATGCCCTGATTGAACAATTCTGGACGCTCTGGTCCAACTGGCGCACTGATCAATGGGGTGGCAGCCTGGAAAACAGGATGCGCTTTAGTAGCCGCTTGATGGAGGATATACGAGCAGCCTGTGGCGCTGATTTTATTATCGGGCTGGCAATCAGCCAATCTCCCCATACCCAGCAGGATATGTCCACCGATGAGTTACTACAAATTGTGGGTATACACGATGCCCACAGGCATATGGACTATATCACCTGTGGCACCGGTGGTTATCTGGATTTTGGCCGCCTGATGCCCACTTTCGTTTATGCCGACAAACTGGGGGCAGACCTTGCCAGTAAGGTCAAAGCCACAGTGAAACATGCCCTGGTGATCTGCGAAAGCCATGTCCGCACACCAGAAAATGGGGATTATATTATTGCCAGTGGTGAAGCCGATATGGTGTCTATCGTACGCGGCCAAATAGCCGACCCGCATCTGGCTACCAAAACACTGGAACAACGGGAAGAAGATATTCGCGGCTGTATTTCCTGCAACCAGATGTGCTGGGGGCGGCGTTCTCGCGACTATTGGATTTCCTGCCTGATCAACCCGTCCGTGGGCCGTGAATACAAGTGGGGTGGCGACCGCTTTACGGCCAGCAAGCACAGCAAGCAAGTTTTGGTCATTGGCGCCGGGCCTGCCGGACTGGAATGTGCACGGGTAGCCGCCAGTCGCGGTCATCAGGTGACCCTGTGTGAAGCTCTGCCTGAGCTGGGGGGCCAGTTCTATCTGGCTGGTTTGGCCCCACGTCGCGGCCAGATACTGGAGCTGCTTGGCTGGTACCAAACCCAGTTGCAAAAGCTCGGTGTTAAAGTCAACTACAACACTTATATGGATGCCGACGATATTGCCGCCTTTGGCGCTGATGAGGTGATAGTAGCGACCGGCTCTTTGTTCGATGGCCGTGGCAGCCAGCGCTGGTTGGGCCATACCGACACCCTGCCCGGTCTGGACAGCAAGGTCTATGCAGCCGAGCAGGTGATGCGTAAAGAGCTGCGCCTAAATGCTGGTGACCCTGTCATAGTACTGGACGAAGGGGGTAATTGGCGCGGCGTGGGCACCGCCTTGCATCTAGCCCAACAGGGCCATCCAGTCACCATCGTCACCCCGGACCCTTATGTGGGCCACGAATTAACCCGCACCTCGGCCGATGGCCCCCTGCGTGCCCAACTCAAGCAAGCAGGCACCCACTTTATGGTGGAGTCCCTGATTAGTCACTGGCATGGTGATGGAGCCACCATCACCAGTATGCTTGATGGCAGCACAGAACGGGTAAACGCTGCCGCATTGGTGTTGGCCACTACCAATATGGCCTTTAACGATCTGGAACTTGAGCTTACTGCCAACAATATCAGCTGTCATACCATTGGTGATTGTGTTGCACCACGGCAAGCGCCCTACGCCTTTTATGAAGGCCGCAAACTGGGTTTGTCGCTATGAGTCACAAAAGACCTTTTAGCAAATTGCTGTTTGATAGCATCAAGATAATCAGGGTGTTCCACCAGCGGCTGCTAGACCGCATCCCACAAAAATCTAGCATGCTGCTAAACAATCGCCCTTAGCTATACACCACATCCTTTGACATGTCCTATAAACAGGTGCTATATATAGGTCTTTAAAGAGGAGCTGATATTATGCAAACCAAATTTTCCGAAGATATAATTCCACTTTCTGATCTAAAAGTTAATCCTGGTAAGGTTGTGAATCATGCTAAAGATACACACAGGCCGGTTCTTGTAACCAGTCGTGGCCGTGGTATTGCTGTCGTTCAAGGGCTGGATGACTATGAAAGGAGCAAAGAAGAATTGGCATTTGTTAAGGCTGTGGCGCAAGGCTTAATGGAAATCAAGGAAGGTGAATCCAGCGATATTGGGGAAGTCAAAAAGAGGCTAGGCCTTTAGCTTATGAATATTTCGTTTTCAAAGTCCGCTATCGAAGATCTTAAAGGTATTAAGGCCTATTATTTGGAGCAAGGTGTGCCTCAAATAGGTAAAGACTTTGTTGTGGCAATTATAGAGCATATTGAAACGCTTACCACACACCCAGATATAGGTCGGATTGTCCCCGAATTTAACGATAAGTTAATCCGTGAACTTATTTATCCACCCTTTCGTGTTGTCTATTTGCGTGACAACAAGTCAATAAAAATCATTAGGGTTTGGCGCAGTGAACGACTGCTTACACTGGCAGATAAATAAGTATAAAAGCCCTATTCCAACATCCCATGATAACGAATAAACTGAATAATATCTGGCAAACCTTGATATTCTTTTAGGTTGGTAAATACCCAGGGTTTTTCCGGGCGCATGCGGTTGGTATCGGATTCCATGACTTTTAAATCGGCGCCAACGTATGGTGCAAGGTCGATTTTATTGATTACCAACAGGTCAGATTTGGTGATACCGGGGCCGCCTTTACGGGGAATTTTTTCGCCTTCGGCCACATCAATCACATAGATGGTAATATCGGCCAGTTCGGGGCTAAAGGTGGCACTAAGGTTATCACCACCACTTTCCACAAATACGATATCCAGATTCTGGTGACGTTCAGCAAGAGTTTCCACAGCGGCCAGGTTCATAGAGGCATCTTCGCGAATAGCGGTATGGGGGCAGCCGCCGGTTTCTACACCAATAATGCGGTCGGCGCTTAGGGCCTCGGCGCGCACCAGTATTTTGGCATCTTCCTGGGTGTAGATATCGTTAGTGACTACGGCCAGGTTATATTGCTCACGCAGGGTTTTGCATAGTGCTTCCAACAAGGCTGTCTTGCCTGAGCCAACGGGGCCACCTACTCCAATACGTAATGGCGTTTTATATGTGCTCACTGTTAACTCCTAAATAAACGGGTATATTGAATTTCATGGTTACTGCTGGCAATGGCCATGGCTGGGGCACTGCTACCAGCCTGATAATGATCTATTTGCATGCCATCCTGCACGGCCTGCTCCAATACAGGCACCATACGTTGCAAAATTTGTTGTCCCTGAGTTTGCCCCAGAGGTATAAGTTTTACCCCGGCCATCACGGCATTTTCCAACCAGCTCCAGATATAGCCCCGGCATAAATCAGGCGCCTGAATCTGCCATTGTACCCCTGCCAGTGCCAGACCAATAATCTGGCTGCGCTGGGCTGCAGCCTTTATCTGGGCCGGGATATCAATGCCTAAATTGGGTAATAAACGTGCTAGAGCAGCTCCGCGAAAGCCCTCTTCCAGACGCAGCTCTTTGGTTTCCCGCCAGGCTATCATACGCTGGCTGATGGTTTCCAGTTCTTGCCAATCACTGTTTACAGCCGCTGTATAGGCCCCATTTAACATGGGCAGTTCCAGACTGACGATGCTCTGTTGCAATTGCCCTGCCAGCCATTTGGCAAAAGTTTCTTCAGTGTCCACCCAACCAGCTTCTATAGCCCATTCCAAACCTTGCGAATAGGCAAAGGCGCCCACTGGCAGAGAGGGGCTAATCAGTTGAAATAGCCTGAACGTATTACCGCTCCGGGCTGCTGCTTCAGTGGGCATATTGGCCGTGGGCACTATAGGCGCCTGCCTCTGGTTCAAAACCTAACTCTTCAACGCTTACCTGAGCCCCCAAACCCACTACCATGGCATCCAGCACATGATCATGTTGATAGCTGATAAATATGCTATTGATTTCAATAGCCGTATGGCGGTTGCCCAGATGGTAGCAAATACGGGCGCGCAGCAAAGCATCACTGGTACGCACTACCGACAGGGTTTCCGGTGCCGCCACGACACGCACATGTTCACCACCATCACTACACAACACATCCCCATGCCGCAAAACATCGCCGCGCGGCAAATCCAGGCCGGCTTCACGGCCATCGCTAAGGGTCACCCGCAAACGACTTTTTACCCGTTGTTCATAGGACAGGCTTAACTGCACGTTAGCGGCTATATCGGAACTGAGTTTTTTATTTAACTTAAGCATAATGGACCTTAAAACAAGAAATAGCGTTGTGCCATGGGCAGTTCCTCGGCCGGTTCGCAAGACAGCTCTATACCATCGGCCTTTACCACATAGGTTTGCGGATCAACTTCAATCTCCGGCTGCCAGTCATTATGAATCATGCTACTTTTGCGAACGTTACGGCAGCCGCTGACATAACCAATTAAGGACCCCAACTGCAGCTTGTCAGCCAGGCCATTGGTGGCTGCTACAGCAGGCAAAAATATCATACTGGTGCTTTGTGAGGCCGCCCCAAAGCTGCCAAACATGGGTCGATAATGCACGGGTTGAGGGGTAGGAATGGAGGCATTGGGGTCACCCATGGGCGCAGTAGCAATCATGCCTCCCTTAATAATCATACTGGGTTTAGTGCCAAAAAACGCTGGCTTCCATAATACCAGATCGGCTAATTTACCCACTGCTACAGAACCGACCTCATGGGCTATACCATGGGTCAGGGCCGGGTTAATGGTATATTTGGCAATATAGCGCTTAATACGATGGTTGTCGTTGGCCTCGGAATCCTCTGCCAGTGGTCCCCGTTGCACCTTCATCTTATGAGCCGTTTGCCAGGTGCGGGTGATTACCTCACCCACTCGTCCCATGGCTTGTGAATCCGATGAGATCATGGAAAAAGCACCCAGATCGTGCAAAATATCTTCGGCAGCGATGGTTTCACGGCGTATGCGCGACTCGGCAAAGGCCACATCCTCGGCAATGCTCGGGTCCAGATGATGACATACCATCAGCATATCCAGATGTTCATCAACCGTATTAACCGTATAGGGGCGCGTAGGATTGGTAGACGAAGGCAGGACATTGCTTAAGCCGGCCGCCTTAATAATATCCGGCGCATGGCCACCGCCTGCACCTTCCGTATGGTAGGTATGAATAACCCGATCACCAATGGCCTCAAGGGTAGATTCAACAAAGCCCCCTTCATTCAGGGTATCCGTATGAATGGCTACCTGCACATCATATGCTTCTGCCACACTAAGGCAATTATCAATGGCCGCCGGCGTGGTACCCCAATCCTCATGTAACTTTAAGCCGATGGCACCGGCTTCCACCTGTTCATTCAAAGCCGCTGGCAGGCTGGCATTGCCTTTGCCTAAAAAGCCCAGGTTAACTGGCAGTGAATCGGCAGCTTCCAGCATACGGGCAAGATTCCATGGCCCTGGTGTACAGGTGGTCGCATTGGTACCCGTGGCTGGCCCGGTACCTCCTCCAATCATGGTCGTTACGCCGGAGCATATAGCTTCTTCTACTTGCTGGGGGCAAATAAAATGAATATGCGCATCCACACCACCAGCGGTAAGCAGTTGCCCTTCACCGGCAATAATTTCCGTACCCGGGCCAATTTCTATGGTCACATTTGGTTGAATATCCGGGTTGCCTGCCTTGCCAAGGGCCTGAATACGTCCGTCTTTGACCGCCACATCGGCCTTAATAATACCCCAGTGGTCAATAATCAGGGCATTGGTAATGACCAAATCCGGCACTAGGTCACTAACGGCCTGACTCTGTCCCATGCCGTCACGGATAACCTTACCGCCACCAAATTTAACCTCTTCGCCATACTGGGTGAGGTCATCTTCTACCTGTAGCCATAATTCTGTATCGGCCAAGCGTACCCTGTCACCAGTAGTAGGCCCATACATTTCAGCATAGGCAACGCGTGATATCTCTGCCATTTTTTAGTCCCTCAATCCAATTCGCCCATAACTTTGGCCTGAAAGCCAAATACCTGTCTTTTGCCTGCCAGTGCCACCAGCTCAACTGATCTGGTTTGCCCGGGTTCAAAGCGCACCGCAGTGCCAGCCGGAATATTTAGCCGGAACCCCTTGCTGGCAGGGCGATCAAAATGCAGGGCATTATTAACTTCATAGAAATGATAGTGAGAACCAATTTGCACCGGACGATCACCCGTATTCGCCACCGCTACAGTAATGGTTTTACGCTCAGGGTTTAACTGGATATTACCCGCTGCAATCTTATATTCGCCTGGAATCATCACTGTCTCCTATACAATGGGTTCATGCACCGTAACTAACTTGGTGCCATCGGGAAAAGTCGCTTCTACCTGCACATCGTGGATCATCTCCGCCACACCGTCCATGACTTCCTCACGCGTCAATAAGGTACGGCCATAATCCATCAATTCCGCCACACTGCGACCATCACGGGCACCTTCAAGGATCGCCGCGCTGATATAGGCCACGGCTTCTGGATAATTCAGCTTTACTCCCCGCTCCTTACGCCGTTCCGCCAACAGAGCGGCGGTAAACAGCATCAGCTTGTCTTTTTCACGTGGTGTTAATTCCATAAGGTCGCTCCTTATAATGCCTACACTGTAGGCGCTAAACTGTTATCAAGAGCTTGGCACGATGGTTATTTTGTCCTGTGGCAGTGTTAAAAACCTACTCAATCGGTCATTTATCATGCATAAACTCCCTCTTTGCGTGCGTTTTTGCCTTGTCACAGAACAAAATTCCGGCTCGTGAAAAGCTCTCTTATGTTTGTTTTATGTGGCCCAGATACGTGGTGGCATGGCTGCCCGCCCCATAATTTCCGGCCTTAATAAACACCATACTGCAGTTAGTAACTGCAACATTTCCTGACTCTGGTGGGCCAATACACGCACCACCAACAGGCCATCAAAATAACTGGCCCCTGCCCATATTTGCGGGGCATAGCTAGCCAGCGTGGTTTGTACCTGCTCGACTAAAATATCATCCGCCATGGTTGCCACCAGCATGGCCTGAGCACTAAAACCGCGCATGCCTACTGGGTCACTTATCATCGATTGCCCCTGGGTCGCAAAACGATCCAGCAGCAATAGCTCGCCATCACGATAGAAAGCAAAATCACTATCAATACAACCCCTGGTAAAGCCTTCATCGTTGGCCGGCCGGCCCAGACAATTTATTTCCCAACCAATAAACTGGCCACCTTCAGCAAGATGTACATCTGTCTTAATGGCTGTATTGGTACCTGGAAAGAAAATATTTTCTAACGGCATCCATTCCAGTGTAGCGCCACTGGCAATGTGCAAATTTTGCTGTAACCGGGCTTGCGGCCCGGCGGAGCGATAAAATTTGGTTGCCCCGGGCGTAGTTAATAGCACCTGTCCCTGGGGATGCACCTGAATATTAATATCAAGTTGATCTCCGCCAACCACCCCACCAGGAGGATGCAATAGATAGGTATGATTCAGATTGCCTTCTGGAAAAAAAGCCCTCTGTACAGCCAATGGACCACGCCTGTGGGATGCGGTAAGGCGAGTTTTGCCCGCTTTAGGAGCAAATTCCAAAGCAAGATCCGCTTGCCAACTAGAGCGTGAAGACATATGTTTCATGGATATAGTCTATACCGTCAAATACTGTCTAACCAGACTATCGTCCAAATCGCCCATATTACCCTGTGCTACACTGCGACCACGATCCAAAATACAAAAATGATCACCCACCCGTCTGGCAAAAGGCAGCTTTTGCTCTACCAGCAATACAGTTAAACCAAGTTGTTGATTTAATTTGCCAATAATATCGCCGATCTCCTGCACAATATTGGGTTGGATCCCTTCTGTTGGTTCATCCAGAATCAATAGTTTGGGATTTACCACCAGAGCACGGGCAATAGCCAACTGCTGTTGCTGGCCACCACTGAGGTCACCACCACGGCGTGACAACATATCCTTGAGAACCGGAAACAGGTCAAAAATATAAGGCGCAATGGTGCGCTGTCCACGCGGCAAAACAGGCAAACCTATTTGCAGGTTTTCTTCTACCGTTAGTAAAGGAAAAATCTGCCGGCCCTGAGGCACATAGCCTATACCCAGGCCTGGCCGGGCTTCCACACTTAATCTGGTCAGGTTCTGATCTTCAAAATAAATAGCACCACTGCTGGTTTTTAACTGGCCCATAATACAATTTAACAGGGTGGTTTTGCCTACCCCATTGCGGCCCATCAGCACTGTACACTGGCCCTGTTCCACATGCACATCCAGATCCCAAAGAATATGGCTCTGTCCGTAATACTGATTAATTTTTTCTACCTTGAGCATGCCCTATTCCCCTAGATATACCTGCTTAACACGATCATCATCCTGAATTTGTGCCATCGTCCCTTCTGCCAGCACAGAGCCCTGATGCAAGACACTAACCGTCTTGCCTCCAGCGGATAGATTGCGCACAAACTCCATATCATGTTCCACCACCACTACGGAGTGCTTACCAGCCAGAGAACGCAACAGTTCAGCGGTTTTATCCATCTCTTGGTGAGTCATGCCTGCCACCGGCTCATCCACTAGCAACAAGCGTGGTTTTTGCATCAGTAGAGCGCCAATTTCCAGCCATTGTTTCTGCCCGTGAGAGAGTGCTCCAGCCGCTTTGTTGATTTGATCCTCAAGGCCAATCAAGGCCAGTATTTCAGCCATTTCATGAGTCTGCTCAGTGCTCATCCTGGCACCCAATAAACTCAAGAAGTCACGCGGCTGGGCCATGGCCAGTTCAAGATTTTCCCAAACACTCAGATTTTCAAACACCGTTGGTTTCTGAAATTTGCGCCCGATACCAGCCTGAGCGATGGCCGGTTCATCCATCTCTAGCAGATTGATGGTTTGGCCAAAATAAGCCACCCCAGTATCGGGTTTGGTTTTGCCTGTAATAATGTCCATCATGGTGGTTTTGCCAGCACCATTGGGGCCAATAATGCAGCGCAGCTCGCCGTTTCCAATATAAAGATTAAGATCATTAATGGCCTGAAAGCCATCAAAGGCAACCGACAAAGACTCCAAATACAGCAGTACTGACTTGTCTACATTTAAAGCTGGATTATGTTGTGGCGTCAGAAAATCAAATACCTTGCCACGCTCAGGGTAGTTTTTGGCTTCACTCTCAAAATCTATTACCATCACTTGGCTTCCTTACGTTTTAGCAATCCGGTTACGCCACGCGGCAACAACAGGGTCACCAGGACAAATAAACCACCCAGAGCAAACAGCCAGACATCAGGCAATTCAACCGTAAAGTATGATTTGGCATAATTGATCAGGATGGCACCCAAAACGGCACCGTAAAGGGTCGCCCGACCACCTACGGCAACCCATACCACCACCTCAATGGAATTAATCGGCGAAAATTCATTGGGGTTGATAATTCCTACCTGAGGCACATATAAGGCCCCTGCTACACCCGCCAGAACAGCCGAGAAGGTAAACACCCAAAGCTTGATATTTTCTACTCTGTAACCCATAAAACGGGCCCGTGATTCACCATCGCGCACCGCCACAACAGCTTTACCAGCCCGGCTGGTGGTAATAGCCCGGCACAATAAATATCCGACAATTAAGGCCACAGCACTGGCAATAAATAAAGCGATTTTGGTTTGCTCACTTTGCAAGCTAAAACCCAAAATATCTTTAAAGTCGGTTAAACCATTATTGCCGCCAAAACCCATTTCATTGCGGTAGAAGGCCAACATCAGGGCATAGGTCATGGCTTGTGTAATGATAGACAGATACACCCCGGAAACCCGGGACCGAAAAGCCAGATAGCCAAACACAAAAGCCAACACGCCTGGCACCAGCATAATCATCAGTGCCGCCAGCCAAAACTGATCAAAACCCTGCCAAAACCAGGGCAATTCCTGCCAATTTAAAAACACCATAAAATCAGGCAGATTAGGATCGCCATACACACCCCGGTCACCAATCTGGCGCATCAGGTACATGCCCATAGCATAGCCACCCAGAGCAAAAAATGCCGCGTGCCCAAGGGTAAGAATACCCAAATAACCCCACACCAAATCTACCGCCACCGCCAGTAGGGCCAGGGTCAGATATTTACCCAATAAACTTACCGAATAGGTCGGAACATGCAGGCTTGAGCTGTCTGGCAGAGCATTTAATATTGGCACCAATATAATCGCCAGCAGCAAGCTGCCGATTAACAACTGCCCACCACGGTCCTGATTAAGTAAACGTATCATCTTCACTTAGTCCTCTGCCGCACGTCCACGCTGCGGGAATAAACCACGGGGACGCTTTTGTATAAACAAGATAATAAAAATCAACACCAGAATCTTGGCCAGTACAGCACCGGCCCATGGTTCCAGTAGTTTGTTAGCCACACCCAGACTTAAACCAGCCACCAGTGTGCCCCACAGGTTGCCTACGCCACCAAACACTACGACCATAAAGGAATCAATAATGTAGGCCTGTCCCATATTGGGGCCAACATTGGTTAGTTGGGATAAGGCCACTCCGGCAATACCGGCTACGCCAGAACCCAAACCAAAGGTTAGTGCATCTACCCACTCAGAACGTACACCCATAGCCCGGGCCATATTGCGATTTTGTGAAACTGCCCTCACTTGTAAACCCAAGCGAGTACGTTTCATAATTGCTAGCAACAACAGGAACACCAGCAAACAAAAAGCGATAATATACATACGACTCTGGGTTAACGACAAGAGTGGATTAATATCAATTAAACCAGCCATCCAGGCAGGGGTTTCGACACTGCGATTAAGGGGTGAGAAAATACTCCGCACCGCCTGTTGCAGTATTAAGGAAATACCAAAGGTGGCCAACAGGGTTTCCAGAGGCCGACCATAGAGAAAGCGAATCACACCGCGCTCCAGCAAAATGCCCACCAACCCCGACACCACAAACGCCGCCGGCACAGCAACCAATAAAGACCAGCCAATATGATTGGGCATTAGCTGTTGAATCACATAAGTGGTGTAGGCACCGATCATAATCAGTTCCCCGTGGGCCATATTAATGACCCCCATAACACCAAAGGTAATAGCCAGACCAATACCGGCCAGCACCAGCACCGAACCCAGACTTAAACCAAAGTAAAGGGTTTCGACACCATTATAAAAATCAATTTTGCCATTTATCCTGTCCACAGCCTGACTCGCCAAAGGCGCCAAATCAGACTCTGAATAAGTCTGTAAAAACTGTTTCAGGGCATTCAAAGCAGCCGGTTGCAAGCTCTCGCCCAGAGTCTTGATTGCCGCCTCTTGTTGGTCTTTGTCCTTGGACTGCAAGGTCGCTACCGCCAGCACCAAATCAAATGCTGCCTGCACCTCGGCATCCGTTTCCTGGGCGAGTAAATCGGTAACAGTCGCTATCAAATCGGGATCGGTATTGCCCATTATCGCCTCGGCAGCGGCAATGCGTTGCTGTGGCTCGACTGCGGTCAATCCGGCCCTGGCGATATACTGTCGGAATAATGCCCGCAAGTGATTATTAATACTCACGCGCTTAAAATTACGTTTTTTAGCGATGGTCACAGACTCGCCATCACTGAGACGTGCAGCCACAGCACCCTTGCGGGCATCCGTCACCCGATATAAACGCTTTTCTTTTTTCTGATAATACAACTCACTGGCAAGCATTAATTCCATTAACTGCACAGCCTGCTGCGTGTCGGCCTTATACCAGGCCATCATAATATGTTCTTTTTGCTCAAACTTGGCTTTGATTAAAGCCTGCTCATGGGCAAGAAATTCAGCCTCACCAGCTTGGGTAATGGTCGCCAACACCAACAGCAAACAACCGATACTCCAGTGTAAACCTTTTATAAGCTTCTGATACAACATGCTCTCACCCTAAAAACAGAAACAGGGAGCGCCTTCGCGCTCCCTTTTTAACTGGGTAATAAAGCTATAAATAGCTTATATCATTAGAAGTTCTGGCCAGAACACTTACCAGTTTCTACATTGTAGTTACCGCAGGACAGAGGCGCACGCCAGTCAGCAATAAGGTCTTTGGAACCTGGCAGGAAATCAGACCAAGCATCACCAACCACAAGACCATCAGTAGAAGAAACAACTTCAAACTGACCGTCATCCTGAATTTCACCAATCAGCACTGGCTTGGAAATATGATGGTTAGGCATCATGGAAGACAAACCACCAGTCAAGTTAGGTACAGACACACCGATAATGGCATCTTGCACTGCTGGCGCAGCAGTTGTACCAGCCTTCTCGACTGCTTTCACCCACATATTGAAACCAATATAGTGCGCTTCCATAGGGTCGTTAGTCACACGATCTTCATCCTGGATAAAGGCATGCCAGTTGTCGATAAACTCGTCATTGGCTTCGCTATCAACACTCATAAAGTAGTTCCAGGCAGCCAGGTGACCTACCAGAGGACCCGTATCCATACCAGACAGCTCTTCTTCACCTACGGAGAAGGCTACCACAGGAATATCGGCAGAGCTGATACCCTGAGCACCCAATTCCTTATAGAAAGGCACGTTAGCATCACCGTTAATGGTAGAAACTACAGCAGTTTTCTTGCCTTCAGCACCGAATTTTTTGATATCAGAAACAATAGACTGCCAGTCAGAATGACCAAAAGGCGTGTAATTAATCATAATATCTTCTGCCGCTACACCACTGTCTTGCAGGTAGGCTTCCAGAATCTTGTTGGTGGTACGTGGGTATACATAGTCAGTACCCGCCAATACCCAGCGCTCAACACCCAATTCATCCATCAGGTAATCAACTGCTGGAATAGCCTGCTGGTTTGGCGCTGCACCTGTATAGAATACATTTTTAGAGGACTCTTCACCCTCATACTGCACAGGATAGAACACCACACTGTCCAGCTCTTCTACTACCGGCAAGATGGACTTACGAGATACAGATGTCCAGCAACCGAAAATAGCGGCTACTTCATCTTTTTCAATCAACTCACGCGCTTTTTCGGCAAACAGCGGCCAATTGGATGCAGGGTCAACTACCACAGGCTCCAGTTGCTTACCCAGCAAGCCACCCTTCTTGTTCTGCTCTTCAATCAGCATCAACATGGTATCTTTTAGGGTCGTTTCACTGATGGCCATAGTGCCAGAAAGAGAGTGCAAAACACCCACTTTAATAGTATCAGCCGCTAGCACCAGATTAGAAGCAGAAACAGCCGCTACCAAAGTAGCGCACTGCAAAAAACGGTTGTTAAACATATAAATCTCCTCGGATTATTAAAATGACTTGCAACGTCAGCTAGCTGATTTGCAATTGACGTGCCAAACCCTATAACAATCCTAGAAAATTCTTTTTTATTTATAATTCAATTATTTATAAAACCTTGACAAATAGTAGGTAAACTCTGTTGGATAACAGTAATAATGAGCATGTGCGCCAAAAGATTGCTAGGCACCAAAAAATCGCACTAATTTAGCGCATCTTTGAAGATCAGGCTTAGTGTGCAAACAACATATTTCAACGCTAGCCATTAGCAGGCTACAACAACATGACCGCAAGGTCGGTCAAGGGGCAACCGGTGGGGAGTGCCTTAATATAAGGTATCGACTTGGAAACTATGGTTGTCCAGTTTTTTGATATCATATGCCTTTTCAACGCTACGCTGCGGCATACATGTGCAACAATAACATGACGTATTGATCATAATGTCATGCTAATAAGAGCAACAGATAGCCAGACTATCTCCCATGGATAAGAGGAGTTATAGGCTGGCCATATAAGGGACAGGTTCTGTTTTATATCTGCACTACTGCACCAATGGTGAAGCTGCGGCCTGAATATCAACCCCCTCTATACTGGCGGCACCAGCGAGCAAGGCAACATACTGGGAAATGGCCTGATGGTAAACCCGGTCGCGCAAATAACTGGCGATGGCATCAGCCACCTGATCATAGGGTAATGGCGTACCATCAATACGTTGATCAACACGCACTATGTGATAGCCATAGCGGCTTTCAATTGGGATCATTGCCAAGCCTTTAGGCAATGCCAGTACCTGACGTTCAAATTCCGGCACCGTAGAACCCTTGGTGATCTGCCCCAAACTGCCCTGCATATCCTTGGAAGGACAAGCAGAATGCTGCTGTGCTAATGGCGCAAACTGATCAGGATTAGCTTGTAACTTTTTGACCAAAGCTTCAGCCTGAGTCTTTGCCTGCTCACGCTCGCTCGGATCTCGCGGATCCGCTGCCAACAAGATATGACTGGCAGCCATAATCGTGGGACTTTTAAACTTATCCGGGTTAGCAGAAAAATACCGGTAACAGGCTTCTGCATCGGCTTCAGGGCGCTGTATTTCCTGTTCTAACAAGACACGAATCATGGCTTCATCGTTGCTTTCGCCTGCCTGTGCCTGTGCCTCAATACCCAATTCATCAGCACGTTGCAGCATCAGCTCTTTGACTACCAGAGCGCGAGCTGCAGACTGCTGTGCCTGCTCTACCTTTTCGGCTGTGTGGTACTGCATTTCGGTTAGGATAGCCTCTTCACTGATAGCAATACCATTTACCATTACCTGGGCAAAGTGATTTTCGGTGGGGGTAACGTCTACACTGTCAATTAATTGCATAATTTTTTCCCTTGCTTGGTCAGGGGACGAAAACGTAAAGCATCCGTCCCCTGCCTTGGCTAGCCGCGCTGACGCACGATCTGGTAATTACGAGCGAAGTACTTTACTGGCACACTAAGCACATGCACAAGGCGAGTAAATGGAAATACCACAAACAGGCTCAGCCCCAAGAATATATGCAGCTTGTAGATAATGCTAATACCTTCAAGGTGAGAAGCAGCATCGCTCTGGAAGGTCACAATACCCTGTGCCCAGGCAGCCAATTCCAACATCACGCTGCCATCCAGATGTTGCATGGATGGAATCAAAGTTAGCATACCTAAACCTGCCTGAGTCACCAGCATCACTAACACCAGAATATCACCTTTGCTACTGGTAGCACGCACGCGTGGGTTGGTAAGCCGACGCTTTAACAGCAAAATACCACCCCACAGGGCAAACGCACCGGCAAAGCCCCCTGCGACCATAGCTACCATTTGCTTGGTAGCAGACGTCATAAACACTTCATATACAGCATGGGGTGTTAACAGACCAACGACATGGCCAAAGACGATAAAAATAACGCCTACGTGAAACAGGTTGCTAGCCAAACGGAAGCCTTTTTTATCCAGCATTTGGCTGGAACCGGCTTTCCATGTGTACTGTTCACGATCATAGCGGGCCCAACTACCTACCAAAAATACCACCAAGGCAAAGTAAGGGTAGAGACCAAACAATAGCTCATTAATATAGGACATAATGTTTCTCCTTAGCTGCAAGCCTGGTCGGCATCACTGCCGCCTGTACCCGCATCCACAAATTGCAATGGTTGTACTTGGGATAGTTCTTGACGACGCTGGGCCACAGCATTGTTGCCACAGGTATCACCGGTTTGAGCACCAAAGCGCACCATTTCCTCTTCCCAGACCTTGTCTAGGGCCTCGTTGGAGTAGTCCGGCTCTTCTGCCGCGACCTTGTCAACCAATTCCTGACGTTCGATGTCGGCACCACTGAGTTCCAGCAATACGGTAAAGAGCTTGGCATAATTGCTCTCACGATCCAGCAAACGGGTTTCTAACAGGGCCAGAATATGGCTTACATCCAACAACCATTGACGAGCTTCCTGTTCAGGACGCTGACTTAGGTATTCCAAAAACAGAGGAATATAGTCAGGCAACTCTCGAGCACCAATTTCATAACCATTTTCGTTGTACACGTTCATCAGATCCACCATGGCCTGACCACGATCACGGGACTCACCGTGTACGTGTTCAAACAACAGTAGTGACAATGAGCGTCCGCGATCAAACCAACCTACGTAGTCAGCCTGAGCATCCAACAATGGAATATCGGTAAGCTCACCAATAAAGCTCGCCAGAGCTTCACGTTGAGATGGTGCCAAATCGGTGGCAGCTTGCGCTGCCACCACTAGATTATCTGCCTCTCTATACATCTCTACACTAGGATAATCCATAAGCAGAGCAAGCAGTTTTAAACTTTGCATCATTATTACTCCTAGTTTTCTGGGTCCAGAGTTTGCACGGCACCGACTTTTTCCACCATGGTAACGGTTTGCTTGCGCCCACCGAACATGTTGTATTCACTGTCGCCGTTGCCACACCCGTTACCGAAACTAAAGCCACAACCGCCCCGTTCAGGGAAGGCTTCCTTGGCCAGTTCACGGTGGCTGGTGGGAATCACAAACCGGTCTTCGTAGTTAGCAATGGCCAGATAGCGGTACATTTCCTTGGCTTGCAGTTCAGTTAGTCCCACTTGTTCAAGCACTTCCAGATTGATCTTGCCTTCCACATTTTCATCACGCTTGTAAGCCCGCATGGCCAGCATACGCTGCAACGCCAAACGCACAGGCTCTTCATCACCAGCAGTGAGCATATTAGCCAGATATTTCACTGGAATACGCAGGGAATCCACATCAGGAATGGCACCATTCATACCAATATAACCAGCATCAGCCGCAGACTGAATAGGGCTTAGAGGTGGCACATACCAAACCATTGGCAGGGTACGATATTCAGGGTGCAGTGGTAACGCCAGTTTCCAGTCCATAGCCAGTTTGTATACTGGCGACTGTTGTGCGGCTTTAATGACATTATCCTGAACGCCATCAGCCTTAGCCTGGGCAATAACCTCTGGATCAAATGGATCAAGGAAGATTTCCAATTGCTTTTCGTACAGATCCTGTTCACTGCCACTGGCGGCTACTTCGGCAATCTTGTCGGCGTCATAAAGCAATACGCCCAGATAACGAATACGACCCACACAAGTCTCAGAACAGACCGTAGGTTGGCCAGCCTCAATACGGGGATAGCAGAAGATACACTTCTCGGACTTACCAGACTTCCAGTTGTAGTAGATCTTCTTATAAGGGCAGCCACTTACGCACATGCGCCAGCCGCGGCACTTATCCTGATCAATTAATACAATGCCATCTTCATCACGCTTATAAATAGCACCACTTGGGCATGAAGCCACACAAGCTGGATTCAGACAGTGCTCACACAAACGCGGCAGGTACATCATAAAGGTATTTTCGAACTCGCCGTAAATTTCCTTTTGGATATTATCGAAATTTTTGTCCTTGGCCCGCTTTTCAAATTCGGTACCCAGAATTTCTTCCCAGTTAGGTCCCCATTCGATTTTATCCATACGCTTACCACTAACCAGAGAGCGTGGTCTTGCTGTAGGTTGGTGCTTGCCTTCAGGCGCATTATGCAAGTGTTGATAATCAAAATCGAAAGGCTCGTAATAGTCATCGATTTCTGGTACATCCGGATTGGCAAAAATATTAGCAAGGACCCGCCATTTGCCACCAATGCGCGGCTTCAAGTCACCATTGGCACCGAGTTTCCAGCCGCCGTTCCAGACATCCTGATTTTCCCATTCTTTGGGATAACCAACACCAGGCTTGGATTCCACGTTGTTAAACCAGGCATATTCCATACCTTCACGGGAAGTCCAAACATTTTTACAGGTAACAGAGCAAGTGTGACAACCTATGCACTTGTCAAGGTTCAGCACCATGCCTACTTGTGAACGAATTTTCATACGTTGGCCTCCTGTGTGTAATCATTACCTTCGCCATCGAGCCAATCGATGCGCTTCATTTTACGTACCACAACAAATTCATCACGGTTGGAACCGACGGTGCCATAGTAGTTAAAGCCATACGCCTGATGAGCATAGCCACCAATCATATGCGTCGGCTTGGGACAGGCTCGAGTCACAGAGTTATGCATGCCGCCACGGGTACCAGTGGTTTCGGCACCGGGTACGTTAACGATACGTTCCTGAGCGTGATACATCATGGTCATGCCATCAGGGACACGTTGCGACACCACCACACGACAAGCAATGGCGCCATTGGCGTTAAACACTTCTACCCAGTCATTGTCTTCAATCCCGACTGACTTGGCATCACCTTCGCTCATCCAGATGATGGGACCACCACGCGACAGTGTCAGCATCAACAAGTTATCCGAGTAAGTAGAGTGGATGCCCCACTTCTGGTGTGGAGTGATCCAGTTTAAGGCGATTTCCTTGTTGCCATTGGGCTTGGCGTTCATCAGAGGCGCCACACTACGCGTATTGATCGGTGGACGATACACCAGCAGGCTTTCACCAAAGGCACGCATCCACTCATGATCCTGATAGAACTGCTGACGACCAGTCAGGGTGCGCCATGGGATCAACTCATGCACATTGGTATAACAGGCATTGTAAGACACATGCTCGTCTTCCAGACCCGACCAGGTTGGTGAAGAAATGATCTTGCGAGGCTGGGCCTGCACATCACGGAAGCGAATTTTCTCTTCCTGCTTGGGTTTAGCCAAATGGGTATGATCCAGACCGGTAAATTCGCCTAGGGCTTCCCATGCCTTAACCGCCACATTTCCGTTGGTTTCTGGTGCCAGAGTCAGAATCATTTCAGCGGCATCAATAGCTGTTTCCAGCTTGGCCTTGTCTTTATTGGCGCCTTCTTCCGTATGCGTCCAGTTTAACTGCTTCAGCAGATCAACTTCGTCATCGGTATTCCAGTCAATACCCTTACCGCCATTACCCAGTTTTTCCAACAATGGACCCACCGAAGTAAAACGCTTATAGGTGTTGGGATAGTCGCGCTCTACTTCAATTAAAGCTGGCATGGTCTTACCCGGAACAGGCTCACATTCACCTTTCTTCCAGTCCGTTACACCCAAAGGTTGGGCCAATTCGCCCGCCGAGTCATGCTGCATAGGCAGAGTGACAATATCTTTCTCAACATCCAGATGACCAACACAGACATTAGAGAATTTCTCGGCAATACCCTTATAGATATCCCAATCTGAACGTGCTTCCCAGGCCGGATCAGTAGCGGCAGACAAGGGATGAATAAACGGATGCATATCCGAGGTATTTAAATCGTCTTTCTCGTACCAGGTGGCCGTAGGTAAAACAATATCGGAATACAGGCAAGTGGTGGACATACGGAAGTCCAGCGTTACCAGCAGGTCAACCTTACCTTCAGCTCCCTTATCATGCCATACCACTTCTTCTGGCTTGGTACCGCCAGCTTCGCCAATATCCTGATTCATCACACCATGTTTGGTGCCCAGCAAGTACTTGAGCATATACTCATGTCCCTTACCGGAAGAACCCAGTAGATTAGAACGCCAGATAAACATATTGCGTGGGAAGTTCTGCGGGTTATCAGGATCTTCAGAGGCAAAGTTTAATTCACCGGACTTTAGCTGTGCCACAGTGTATTCTGCTGAAGTCATGCCAGCCGCTGCTGCTGCCTTGGTAATTTCCAGCGGGTTACGGTCCAACTGTGGAGCTGATGGCAACCAGCCCATGCGTTCGGAGCGTACGTTATAGTCAATCAGACTACCCGTAAATTTCTTCTGATCGGCCAAAGGCGACAGAATCTCTTTGATATCCAGCTTCTCATAACGCCATTGACTGGCATGATTGTAGAAGAAGGAAGTACCATTCATATGACGTGGTGGACGCTGCCAGTCCAAACCAAAGGCCAGAGGTGTCCAACCGGTCTGTGGACGTAGCTTTTCCTGACCCACATAGTGCGCCCAGCCACCGCCGGACTGGCCTACACAGCCGCACATGATCAACATGTTCATCAGGCCGCGGTAGTTCATATCCATGTGGTACCAGTGGTTCATAGCTGCACCAACGATCACCATGGACTTGCCTCTGGTCTTCTTGGCATTATCCGCGAATTCACGGGCAATCTGGATAGCTTGAGCGCGTGGTACGCCAGTAATTTGTTCCTGCCAGGCTGGCGTATAGGGCGCATTGTCATCATAGGACTTGGCTACATAGTCACCACCCAAGCCACGATCAATACCATAGTTGGCCAGCATTAAGTCATATACGGTAACCAACAAGCTTTCGCTACCATCAGCCAGTGTCACCTTTTTGGCAGGCATATTGTGATGGATAACATCGGCAAACACATTGTTGCTGAAGTGTTCGTTTTCAACACCACCAAAATAAGGGAAGCCAACCGAAACCACAGCGTCATGGTCGTCCAGTAAGCTCATCTGCAAATCAGCTTCAGCGCCACTTTCGCCCTGCTTCTGCTCTACATTCCACTTGCCCTTCTCACCCCAGCGGAAGCCAATTGAGCCATTAGGTGCGACATAGCTGTTGCTGTTTTTGTCATAGGCAACTGTCTTCCATTCGGGATTATTGGCTTCACCCAAACTGGCATCAAAGTCAGCCGCACGGATAAAGCGTCCTGGTGCATAAGAACCATCTTCACGCTGTTCCAACTGCACCATAAACGGCATATCGGTGTAACGGCGACAATAGTCTTGAAAATACTCCGTGGGATTATCAACATGAAACTCTTTTAGAATAACGTGGCCAAAGGCCATGGCCAGAGCGGCATCAGTACCCTGCTTGGGGTTCAACCAATGGTCAGTTAACTTGGACACCTCTGCATAGTCAGGCGTAATAGATACCGTCTTGGCACCCTTGTAACGCACTTCGGTAAAGAAGTGGGCATCCGGGGTACGAGTCTGCGGCACGTTAGAGCCCCAGGCAATAATATAATTGGAGTTATACCAGTCAGCAGATTCAGGTACGTCAGTTTGCTCACCCCAGGTCATGGGCGAGGCTGGCGGCAAGTCACAATACCAGTCGTAGAAGCTCAAACAAGCACCACCAATTAACGACAGATAACGTGCACCAGCTGCATAGGACACCATAGACATTGCAGGAATAGGTGAGAAACCAACTACACGGTCTGGACCATACTGCTTAATCGTATAAGTATTGGATGCGGCAATAATTTCATTTACCTCATCCCAACTGGAGCGTACAAAGCCACCCATGCCACGCTTGGTTTTGTAGCAATTCGATTTTTCAGTATTCTCCACAATCGACTGCCAGGCTGCGACCGGATCATTATTTTCAGCTTTAGCTTCACGCCATAACTTGATCAGGGCCTTGCGTACCAATGGGTACTTGAGACGGTTAGCACTGTAGATATACCAGGAATAGCTAGCGCCCCGCTGACAGCCACGAGGTTCATGATTAGGCAAGTCTGGACGTGTGCGGGGGTAATCGGTTTGCTGGGTTTCCCAGGTAATCAAACCATTCTTTACATAAATTTTCCAACTACATGAGCCGGTACAGTTAACACCATGGGTCGATCTCACAATCTTGTCATGCTGCCAACGTTGGCGATAGCCGTCTTCCCAGGCACGGCTTTCTTTCACCGTGTCACCGTGGCCATTGGCAAAAGTGCCCTGTTTCTTATTTAGAAACTTAAGTCTATCAAGTAAGTGACTCATTCCATCTCTCCTGAAATCACCAGTTCGACAGCAACCGACCAAAGCGTCGATGTCTGCCCCGAAATTGAGGGATTAACCATAAAGCCAATCCTGCTGCTCTGCTGCACTACCCTGTCTATCCATAGATCAGAGCCGTACTGTTTACTGTGCAAGCAACTTTACTGGGTCTGCAGGATAAGAAGTTGACCGGGATCAAATTTGCGCCGTTGAAAAAAACCTGAAACCATCCCAAATACCACCTTTGAGGTATCTACAAAATAGATTATATATTATTGTTTTATATGGTTTTTATTATTGAAAAGAGACTCATTTAACCAAGCCTGCAAGGGTTGATGTTTATAGTGGTATACCCCCTTAATAAACGTCATTTTCATGCCACTGCAGGCTATATTATGGCCCACAGAAGCATCTTGGCTAAGCGTAATCCACACATGTGCAACCTGTTTTATCTGATGGTAATAATAGCCAACAAATATCAAAGGTTGGTTAAGCCCGACAAAGGAGCTCCGTATGGATAATTAAGGCAGGTCTGAAGAAGAATAAGATGGCGTAATTTGCCAAGCTATAGTCCAGAAGATATAAAAAAAGCACAAAAAAAGGGCCAAAAAAGGCCCCTTGCACTTGCTTGAGAAAATATTACCAATACCAGCAGCTGCTAGGCAGAGCCAGATGACAGGGAATCTGGCCCGCATAACCAATCGCCGGTGTGATTATGGATTCTTGAACTCAGCCTTGGGACCCAGATAATACCACCAGTTCATTACCATACAGACGACATAGAAAAGAGCAAAGCCATACAAAGCGTTTTCTGGCGTAGCCAATTTAATTTGCTCACCAAACACCTGAGGAATAACAAAAGCACCATAGGCAGCCACTGCCGAGGTCCAACCCAAAGCTGGGCCAGCCTGCTCTTTAGGAAATATCATAGCAGTAGTGCGGAAGGTGGAACCATTGCCAATACCCGTTGCAGCAAACAGAATCATAAATAACGCCATAAAGGGCACGAAGAATTCTTCTGGAGTCGCAGACGTATAGGCTGCTTTTAGAAAATAAGCCACACCCAGAGCACTGGCGATCATAACTATAGATACCCAATGCGTAACACGAGCCCCACCGAGCTTGTCAGCCATCCAGCCACCAACAGGGCGGATAAAGGCACCAATAAATGGCCCCATCCAGGCAAACATCAAGGCAGAAGGTCCGGCAATATTAACCGTGTCATGGGTCATTACACCATCTACCATAATATGCTGATAGCCAAACACAACCTTGATAGCCAGGCCAAAACCAGCCGAGTAGCCGATAAAGCTGCCAAAGGTCATAGTGTAAATAACACTCATAATCCAGGTATGCTTGTTATCAAAAATTTTAAACTGCCGCTGCAGATTAGTTTTGATATCGCCCGGGATCATTTTCATCATCACAACCGTAGCAAGAATAACCCCGATAATAACCGGCCATTTAACCCAGGAGGGGGCTCCCATACCCGTTGGTGCTGGCAAAATAATATACAAACCAATAGCCGCAGCCAAGAAACCAATTAATAACAACCCTGCTATACGCACCATGGAAGCAGCAGGAGAACCAATATCTGGGGATACTTCAGGCGTTCGGATATTGTTCATACCAAACCAGCCCAAAATAGCCAACGGAATAAGAAGTAACAGCCACACAAAGCCGGCATTGTGAATATAGGTTTCAGAACCAGCAGGAATTTTACCAATCAAGGTACCTGAAGTATTTTCCAGAACCATTGGCTCACCGCCAAAGACACCAAAAGTCATCACTAGAGGAATAAGTATCTGCATGGTAGTAACACCAACGTTACCCAAACCCGCATTCAAACCCAGAGCCAAACCTTGCTGCTTCTTAGGGTAGAAAAAGCTGATATTAGACATAGAGGAAGCGAAGTTACCGCCGCCAATACCAGACAGAAAGGCTAGCACTTGAAATACCCACAAAGGCGTATCCTTGTCCTGCAAAGCAAAACCAGCGCCAATAGCGGGAATCATCAATAAGGCCGTGGTAAAGAAAATGGTATTACGCCCACCAGCCAAACGAATAAAGAAACTACTTGGAATGCGTAAGGTAGCGCCAGTCAAACCGGCGATAGCAGCCAGGGTAAATAGCTCCGCTTTGGTAAAGGGGAAGCCCAGATTAAGCATTTGTACTGTAATAATGCCCCAGTACAGCCATATGGCAAAACCATTTAACAAACTTGGGATGGAAATCCATAGATTGCGACTGGCTACCCGCTTGCCTTCTGATTCCCAGAAGTGTTCATCCTCAACATCCCATCTTTTCAGGTCAGTCATTGTTATCCTCCGACTTATATGTGTTCTTAACTGAACACAGCTACGAATACTTCTGTAATCAAGTCCCAACTGCTAAACCGGCGATGGATTATGATGCTGACTTATCAGCTTCACTATCTATCAGGTTGGAATCATCATGCAGAAAATTATGGCGAATGGCATCCCGTAAACGACTGCGCTTGTGTTCCTGACTAATGCCGTAGTACATAGCGCACATACAGACAACCGCCAAACCATAGAGCAGCATAAAACAGGCACTGCGCACACCAATAAAATCAGCCATCAGGCCAAAACTGATCAGCAGACCAAAACCGCCAATCGCTCCCAGCATGCCTACAGTGCCAACAACTGTACCCATTTGATCCGGATAGTAGTCATATACCACACGTAACACACTGGCCATCCCCAGTCCCATTGCCACCCCCATAACCAACACCAATACAGTAAACAGCCAGAGTGGCATCGCAATATCAAAAGATATATATCCGTGCGTGCCATGGATAGTCAGAGATGTAGGTGGATAGGACAGGAAAAACAAGCACACCAGACTCACCCAAAATACTCCCCAATTCACTCGTCTGGCACCAAACTGGTCAGCAAACCAACCACCCAGAATACGGCTCAGAGCACCGGCCAGGGTAAAGGTAAGAGTGTAAAAAGAAGCATCCTGAATATTCAGGTCATAGTGATTCATATAATAGCCCGGCAGCCATAAAGCCAAGGAGATATAACCGCCAAACATAAAGAAGTAGTACAAGCCAAAACGCCACACCCGGGCATCTGCCAAGGGGCGTAACTGCTGTTGCCAGGTAAGTGGTGTTGTGTATTTACTGTGTTGATCACCTTCTGGGTTGGTCAATATCCAAAACAGAATGGCCAATATCAAAATACCAATACCATAAATATCAGGTACAGTCCGCCAACCGAAGGCTAAAATAATCATGGGTGCTGCTAGATTGGTAACTGCTGCCCCACTATTACCCGCACCAAAAATACCCAGATTCAGGCCTTGATTATGGTGAGAAGAACGGCTGGAAACAAAATACACCCCCAAGCTAAACATACTGCCAGCAGAACCAATAATCAGACCTAACACAAGATACTGCCAGTAAATTTGGGCATAAGAGAACAACAATAGAGGGATAGCTACAGCAACCAGTAGCCCTAACATTAAATTGCGGCTTACCATGCGCTCCGCCAACATACCTGCGGGCAAACGTAACAAGGCCCCAGACAGCAGGGGACAGGCTATCAATATGCTAAACTGGGTGTCAGTTAACAATAGCTCCTGCTGAATCTGCAAGCCAATCACCGATACCATGGTCCAAACAGCACAACAACCGGTAAAAACCAGTGCTGCCATGGTGATGGCTGAGGATTGTTGGTTAGTTATCGGATTCAAAATAACACACAAATAATTGGAGGTTAATGCTCATGTCGGATAAAATAATGCAGCATAGCCTAACCACAGTTGACCGAGATCAATATCAGAGGCGTCGATTATTCGCAAGAATAGTCGGATTACCACTTTGGTGGTACTCCAAAAAAATACTTTAACTAACTGTTTTTGTTAATCTTTGATATATATTGATAGCCGCCACTATGGAAATGAAACGAGGGTGGGTTATTTGTGAGTATGCGAGCTAATAATGTCTCTATTTAAGAAATCCATCATAACCCGTGTTGGTGCGGCCATGTTCGCAGTTAGCCTGATGGCTCTGGTAAGCATGTTGGGATCGGCTGTAGTGGCACAAAATACCCAAGGCGATGCCGGTGCTATCAACCTGGCAGGCTCTTTGCGGATGATGTCCTATAAACTGGTAGCCGATGCCAGTGACTATATTTACCAGCCAAGCAAATCCAGCCGCACCTTACTCCAGCAGGACTTGGCCGAATTTGAACGACGCCTGACTAGCCAAACGTTAGTTGCAGTAACGCCTATAGATGGTGACCTTAACCTTTATAACCACTATCAAAATCTGCAATCCCAATGGTTAAATGATATCAAACCCCATTATCTGGCAGGCCTTGAACAACAATCCAGCCCAGCTGACTTTACCAATATCATGACACCATTCGTTGACAATATTGACGCTATGGTAATGTTGCTGGAAAAGAGCACCGAGTCCAAGATAAAACTCTTATCTTTAGTGCAAGGCATCAGCCTGATCATGACCATCATTATTATCATGGTAGCCATGCTCGATATTAATAATAATGTAGTACGCCCACTTAAACAGCTTGTGAATCTGGCCAAGCATGCCAGCTCAGGCAACCTATCAGGCCGTACTGATTACCAAAGCGAAGATGAGCTGGGCTTGTTAAGCGATACCTACAATCTGATGGCCGAAGAACTGCAAAAAATTTATCAAGATTTGGAGCACCGGGTAGAACACAAAACCGCCGAGTTGCAAAAAACCAATGAAACTCTGCAGCTTCTTTATAACACTAACCGCAGCCTTAACCGTCAGGATGATATTTGTAATCGTTTTATGCCGGTGATGCAGCAACTGGAAACCATCTCGCCCTTTGGGCCTATAAGCCTGACCTTAACCGATCCCAATAAACAGGCTTATCGGGAGTTATCCACTGACAACCTTAATCGTCCCAGCACCTGTATTGATGCCAATTGTAACCGCTGTTTGGTTGATCAAACTGATAAACGCCCTCACCGCGCTATTTCCCTGCCAATTGAAAAGCAAAATACTTATTTTGGCGAAATCTGTGCCCAATATTTAGTCGACAAGCCACCCAATAGTGAAGAAATTAAGCTGGTAGAAGCCATTGCAGAAAATCTGGCCACATCCTTATCACTAGAGCGAAAAACCAGCCAGGACCAACATATGTCCTTAATAGAAGAACGCTCTGCGATTGCCAGAGAACTGCATGATTCTCTGGCCCAATCCTTGTCTTATCTGAAAATACAGGTGGCAAGGCTAAGCATGCTACGCCAGAACAAAGCCGGTGGTGAACAGCTGGATGAGGTAGTAGTAGAACTCAAAGAAGGCCTTAACAATGCATATCGCCAATTACGTGAACTGCTTTCTACCTTCCGTCTCAAGCTGGATACACCGGGTTTGGGGCCAGCATTAGATGCCACCATAGAAGAGTTTTCGGAACGACTTGGCTTTACCATCGATTATCACTACCGCATCCACCATCTTAATTTGACGGCCAACGAAGAAATTCACCTGTTGCAAATAATACGTGAAGCCCTGGCAAATATAGTCAAACACGCCAAATCCACTGCCGTTAGTGTGTATATAGAAGCCAAGCAGAGCACAGTTTGCGTGTCCATTCGTGATAATGGCATCGGCATGCCTGACGATCAGGAAAAAGCTAACCACTATGGCCTGATCATTATGCAGGACCGGGCCGCTACTCTGGGAGGTGAACTAAATATCACCAACCAGACAAAGGGGGGCGTGCAAGTACAGGTCACCTTTCAAACTAAAAGCACTATCAAGGAAATAAGCCATGCCGGATAGCAATAGCAGTGCCAGTATATTATTGATTGATGATCACCCTTTGCTGCGTAAAGGCGTAAAGCAACTGATCGAAATGCATCCCTCCATGCAGGTTGTAGCCGAGGCCTGTAATGCCATCGAAGGCGTTAAACTTGCCCAGACCATAGACCCCGATCTGATACTGTTAGACTTAAATATGCCGAATATTAACGGTATAGAAACCCTAAAAATGCTGCGTGAAGAAGAAGTCAGCTCCCGTATTATCGTCTTTACCGTATCCGATAACGAAGAAGACGTGGTGGCAGCCCTCAAGGCCGGAGCCGATGGCTATCTGCTAAAAGATATGGAGCCAGAAGATTTGCTAACCAGTCTGGAACAGGCCGCCACTGGCACTGTGGTCATTAGCCCACGTCTGGCCACGCTATTGGCTCAAGCTCTACAGTCCAACAAGAGCGTCGACAAGGTAGACCTAAGCAGCCTAACGCCTAGAGAAAAGCAAATTATCAAGCTCATCGCTAATGGCATGGCGAATAAAGTCATTGCCCGCAAGCTGAGCATTACCGAAGGCACCGTCAAGGTACACGTCAAACACCTATTAAAAAAGCTGCGTCTACGCTCCCGTGTAGAAGTGGCCGTATGGGCAGTGCAAGAGGGTTTGAATTAGAAGGGCTATACCCCTTCTAATTCCCCGCCGCAGCCAGCTTCGACACAGCCCCACAAAATAGAATATATTTTATTTATATTTCAATAAGTTAACCAGATTTTAAATCATACCACCAAGGTGGTATACACGCCAAAATAAGCAATTTTTCGACCCCTTGTGTTTGACTTAAATCAATCATTTTCGCGCGTAAGAGGCATACATTTGGCCCATCATTTGTATTTGAATGATATTGCATTTGACGGAGTTACTACCATGAGTACCGAAAAACTAAATTTGTTTAATTTTGGCGACCCCAAAATCAAAACATTGCATATCACCTGGTTCGCCTTCTTCTTGACCTTCATGGTTTGGTTTAGCCATGCCCCGATGATGGCCATAATCAAGGAAGCCTTTGATCTAACCACCCCACAGGTTAAAGCCCTGCTAATGCTAAACGTGGCCTTGACCATCCCGTCGCGAATCGTTATCGGTACCCTGGTAGATAAATATGGTCCCCGTTCGGTCTATAGCGCCTTGCTGATGATCGGCGGTGTCATTGCTGTTGGCTTCGCCTCGGCACAAACCTATGAACAACTGGCTATTATGCGCTTTCTAAGCGGCTTTATTGGTGCTGGTTTTGTAATCGGTATCCGCATGGTATCTGAATGGTTCCCTGCCAAGCAGGTGGGTGTCGCAGAAGGTATCTATGGCGGCTGGGGTAACTTTGGCTCCGCAGCAGCAGCCATGTCCCTGCCAACCATCGCACTGATGTATGGCGGTGATGACGGCTGGCGCTATGCCATCGGCATGATGGGTATCATCGCCTTCTTGTACGGTATCTTCTACCGCAAGGTTGCCAAAGACACTCCTAAAGGCTCCACTTACTTCAAGCCTAAGAAGCACGGTGGCCTTGAGGTGACTAGCAAGCGTGACTTCTACTTCTACATTGGTATGAACATTCCAATGTACATCGCCCTTGCCGTACTGACTTGGCGTCTAAGCCCAGCCAACCTGGGTCTGCTAAACGAATTAGGCGCCAACGCCTTGTACGTATTCCTAGTTGCCCTGTTCTTCTATCAAGTACGCGCTATCTACAATGTAAACAAGGAAAACCTAAAAAACGGTGTACCTGAAATCCAACGCTACAAGTTCAAGCAGGTTGCCGTACTGAACATCGCCTACTTCGTAACCTTCGGTTCTGAGCTAGCTGTAGTCTCTATGTTGCCATTGTTCTTCTTGGACACATTTGCAGGCCTAAGTGCAGTACAGGCTGGTTTACTCGCTTCTGGCTTCGCCTTTATGAACCTGGTTGCTCGTCCAACTGGTGGTCACTTAAGTGATAAGATTGGTCGTCGCAAGACTCTATCCATCCTCATTGCTGGTTTGGCGGTAGGCTACTTTGTACTGAGCCAGATCAATGCCGAGTGGTTTATTCCTCTGGCAGTATTGGCTACCATGTGTTGTTCCTTCTTTGTACAGGCAGGTGAAGGTGCGGTATTCGCCATCGTACCTCTGGTACAGCGTCGCATGACTGGTCAGATCGCAGGTATGGCCGGTGCCTACGGTAACGTAGGCGCAGTTATCTACCTACTGGTGCTGTCCTTTGTGGACTACTCCACCTTCTTTATGGTGATCGGTGCCTCCGCTGCCTTCGTGTTCATCTTGGTACAATTTATGGAAGAGCCAAGTGGCAAGATGGCTGAAGTACTACCTGATGGCACTGTGCAGCTGATTGATGTAACTTAATAGCAAACCACCACCACAGGGTCCCTAAAGGGGCCCTTTGGTGCTTATTAGGACGAATAGCCATGCCCATGCATCTGCAAAGCGAAATCCGCCTCAGTCAGGCCCACATAAGCCAGACTGGACGCAAACATCGTAATGAAGACTGCCTGGGCTTTTTTGCTCCACAAGACAACCTGCTCACAACCAAAGGTGCCTGTGCCATCATCGCCGACGGCGTCAGCAGTGCCGAAGCAGGCGGTGAAGCGGCCGACCTGTGTGTCACCGAATTTATTAACGATTATTTTGATACACCGGATATTTGGACCGTCAAAAAATCTGCCCAGAAAGTACTCACGGCCATTAATCGTTCACTCTATTCTCGCAGCCACGAATATCTAGATAGCCGTGGCTGGCTTTGTACCCTCTCGGTACTGATTATCAAATCCCATACCGCCCATATCTTCCATATTGGCGACAGTCGTATTTATCGCATCCGTGACCAGCACATGGAGTGTCTCACCACAGACCACCTTGCCCCCTTATCGAAAAGCAATAGCTGTCTGGCCCGAGCCATGGGCATGGATACGCGTCTAGACCTCGATTATCGCTCCCTCACGGCAGAACCGGGAGACCTTTTTCTACTCTCCACCGATGGCATTCACGATTATCTCGACCCTCAGGAAGTGCTGGCCATTATTGAACAGAACAAGGATCTTGATCTGGCCTGCGAACTACTTGCCCAAACCGCCTTTGATGCCGGTAGCGGCGATAACTTAAGCTGCCAACTAGTCAGGGTTGATGAACTCATCGCCGATCATATTGACGACCTTACGGATCGCTTAACCACCTTGCCATTCCCGCCAGATTTAAGCCCGGGAATGACCATGGATGGCTATGAAATCCTGGCGGAAATCTATGCCAGTAGTCGCAGCCAGTTATATCACGTTAAAGATGTCGAGACTAAAAAAGAATGGGTCATGAAAACCCCTTCACCGAATTATGATGATGATCCTGGCTATATCGAACGCTTTATCATGGAAGAATGGGTTGGCTCTCGCATTGCGAGTCCCCATGTAGTGAAGATTGGCGGCATCAATAAGCCTAAGAGCTTTCTTTACTACCTAATGGATAAGGTAGAGGGCATCACTTTAGAACAGTGGATTGAAGCAAACCCATTCCCTCGACCCTCTATGGCCATTGAAATCATCAAACAAATTGCCGCTGGTTTAAACGCCTTTCACAAACGTGAAACCCTGCATCAGGATCTCAAACCAGGCAACATCATGATTCGCACACAGCCAGAACTGCATGTCACTTTAGTTGACTTTGGTTCTGTCTATGTCGCCGGCGTGGATGAAATCTTTGTGCCTATGGAGCGTGACCGTATGCTTGGCACGCTCCATTATGCTGATCCCCTATTGCGCCTGGGGCACAACACGGGCATTCAGGGTGATCTATTTTCTCTGGCCAGCATTACCTACGAAATTTTTACCAACCACCTGCCCTATGGCACAGCTTTAGAACACTGCGATACACCAGCTCAACTAGGCAAACTGCGCTATATACCAGCCGATCGCTACAATCCCATTGTACCCATATGGTTTGACCGCGCACTGCGCAAAGCGCTAAATCCGGAGCTGAGCCAACGCTATCAAGATCTTGCTACATTTATGCAAGACCTTACCCACCCCAACCCGGACTTTGTCTATGATAGAACCACACAACAGCAATCCAACAAGGTGATCTTTTGGCAAGTAATATCCCTGGTGTGGTTTATCGTTACGGTATTTCTAATTGGTGCTCTGTGGCTAACATAGCAATAAAGATCAAGCCGCAGCCAAATCTAACCTATCACCAACCACACAGCTACTCCCACCATCAAAGTGCCCGCTACGCGATTTAAAATGCGCACATTGGCATTGTGCTGCAGCAATTTACCCAAACTCTTGCCACCCAGGGCATACCCTATAAGAGACAAAAACTCGACACTCAATATCACCATCACCAGCAGACTTAACTGTGGTAGTAATGGCTTGTTAAGATCAATAAATGGCGGTAATAAAGCAATAAAAAACGCCCAACCTTTGGGGTTGGCAATAGCTGTGACAAACCCCTGGCTAATCAACTGCCAACGACTGGAGCGATTACCAGCACCGGACAAATCTATGGCCAGCTTCCCTCTGGAGCGCCATAACTGCACTCCCAGATAAAGCAAATAGGCACCACCACCGATCTTTAACATCACAAACAATTGTGGATATTGCAAGACCAGAGCCGCTATCCCCACCATACTCAAAACGATAACCGAACCAACCCCGATCAACTCGCCGAGCATCATCCACATGGTGCGCCGCAAACCAACAGTCATACCCAAGGTTAGAGCTAGCGTCATACACATACCAGGGGTGATAGAAACAAAGAAAAAAGTCGTTATCAGGGCAATTAATGCAGTAGTTTCCATGGCATAATTCAGCTTTACTTGGGGCGCACCATAATGCGTGAAAAAAACGCCCTGATCAAGCCCTAGAATAGGATTACTAACTATTGCTTATGCCACGTTTCTTTACTGATCTATACCGTGAAATTATCACCGTATCCATACCCTTGTTCCGGCTAATGATTCCCATCATTATTATTGTTAAGGCTCTGGAAGAAATAGGTGCCATAGAACTGCTCGGGCAATTACTGGCCCCTTTTATGTCAACTCTGGGTTTACCTGAAACCATGGGACTGGTATGGGCAACAACCATCGCCACCAATATATATGGTGGCTTATTTGTGCTCTATAATCTGACCGATCCCAGTAGCTTTAGTAGCGCCCAAATGACGGTATTGGGTGCCTTGATGTTAATGGCCCATGGTCTGCCCATCGAAGCACGTATTGCTCAGCGTACCGGAGTGCGCATGCGCAGTGTATTATTCCTGCGTATCGGCGGCGGCTACCTGATGGCCTGGTTACTGAATTTCTGGTACACCAAAACAGACTATTTACAAACACCGGCCAAGGTGTTTTGGCAACCGCAAAATCAACCCCATGATCTGTGGAGCTGGGCCCTGAGCCAAATCGAGGGACTAGTAGCCGTGCAATTGGTTATTATTGTACTGCTCACGGCACTTAAGCTGATCAAACTGGTAGGCATTGAGCACCTGATTCAAGCTACGCTTCGACCACTGTTAAAATTGATTGGTATTGGCAAAGAAGCCACCACCATTACTTTGATCGGAGTTACCCTGGGGTTGGCCTTTGGCGGGGGCCTATTAATTAAAGAAGCCCAATCAGGCAAGATCAGTAAGCGAGATATCTTTGCTGCCATTACTCTGCTAGGCTTCTTTCACAGTGTTATCGAAGATACCCTGCTGATTATGCTGATTGGTGCCAACCTGACAGGTATACTCTGGTTCCGTTTAGCCTTTGCTATATTGATGACCTGGCTTATGGTCAAACTAATGGATCGCAGTAGTGAGAAATTCCAGCAAATGCATTTGATCCGCTAAAGAACTATCATTGCAATTATGTTAATCATCAGCCCCACCATTACTATTCCAGCTCAAGAAATAGATATGCAGTTTATCCGTGCCCAAGGTGCTGGGGGCCAGCATGTTAACAAAACCTCCACCGCCGTACACTTATTTTTTGATATCCATGCCTCTCAAGCTGTGCCGGACTATCTAAAACAACGCCTTTTAAAACTTCGCGACCACCGCCTTAGCCCGTCCGGAAAAATCATTATCAAAAGTCAGGACAGCCGTAGCCAGGAAATAAATCGTCAAAACGCATTAAAACAGCTACAAAGCATGATTCAAGACGCCAATAAACGGCAAAAAAAACGCATTGCCACCCAACCCACCAAGGCTTCCAAACGCCGCCGGGTAGACGCCAAAACACAAAAAGGTCAGCTTAAAAAGCTACGTGGTAAGCCAGCAATATAATCACATTTGATAGTACTGTGTTAAGTTAAACTACTGGTGCAGCTCTTAACAAAGCCTTAACCACTCAATCCTAACGCCGCCATATCATCACGCCTCTCATTGAGCTCCATATGGCCTTTATTATTTGCCAGTAAACGTCTCAGCATAGGTTCAAAAAACGCCAAAGGCTTGCTTTTATAATCAATATCAAAGGCATTTTGGTCATAATGGTGGCAGAAATACTTACAATCCTCATAGTAGGGACTATTTTTGTACTTCTCCCTAGCCATCCGATCACCACCCAAATAGTGATTGTAATAATAACCCTGAAAGACACAGTGGTGCTTAACAACCCAATAGGTCTTTTCTGATACGTAAGGCTTCAAAATAGCCGCAGCCACCTCACCGTGATTGTAGGGTGCAATAACATCCCCGATATCATGCAACAGCGCTGCTACAATCATCTCTTCATCAGCACCATCATAAAAGGCACGGGTTGCCGACTGTAAGGAATGTTGATAGCGGTTAATGGGATACGGCGTCCACTCTTCGTCCAGCATACGCAACTGATCCAATATACGGTCTGCCAAGCCTGCGTTGTACTCACCTTCCCAGTCGACTAGAATATCAAAATCATGCTGGGTTGCCTCCGCCATTGCCTTCCAGGTACCCTTCTCACCCTGCTCCATAACTACCCCCCCTATAGTAATGGACCTAGAATAATTAGCCGTGGCTCAGTTTGCCAGTAAAAAAATTAGAGAATAAGGGCAAAAATAATAAGGTCAGTAGCTACTTGCATTAGATAAATATCTAATGCCTGCCCTAGCGCATACTCTTACCGTGATGGAATAAATGTATCTTGTTGGGCGGCGCCTGCATCTTTAGAACCTTGTCTCGACTGTCCACATGAATGCCCGGCAACTTGGCGACAACACCTTCAGATCCGGGTTCAGCATGAAAATACAACAAAGTCACATCTCCCAGTGCTTCAGTATATTCGACCCGGCCTTGGTAAATCCCTTCTGTCACACAAATTTCCCAGTCCTCAGGACGCACGCCTATATTCACATGCTTGCCCATATCTTCTGAGTGTGTTGCAATGTCTACTATCACCATCGACCCTGAATCCAACTGCACTCTGGTTGAAGGCCCGGTTTCAACAATGACACCAGGCAGTAAGTTCATGGCTGGCGAACCAATAAACTGAGCCACAAATTCATTTTCCGGTTTCTCATACAGATCCATAGGTGAGCCCACTTGAGCTATACCTTTATTAGCCAAAACCACAATACGATCGGCCAGAGTCATGGCTTCCACCTGATCATGAGTAACATATATCATGGTCCGATCCGGCATAGCTTCTTTCAGTTTAGCTATCTCAATCCGAGTAGCCACCCGCAGAGCTGCATCCAGATTTGACAGTGGTTCATCAAACAGGAACACCTTGGGATCACGCACTATAGCGCGGCCGATGGCCACTCGCTGGCGCTGGCCACCCGACAGGGCTTTAGGTAAACGATCCAGATATTCACCCAATTGCAGCACATTGGCGGCACTATTGACGGCCTCTTCAATTTCAGCCGCCGACTGCTTGGCAATCTTTAGGGCAAAGGCCATATTTTCCCGCACGGTCATATGCGGATATAAGGCATATGATTGAAACACCATAGCAATACCACGCATGGCAGGCGGAATACTATTCATCAACTGGTCGTCAATATAAAGCTCTCCTCCACTGATATCTTCCAAACCGGCAATCATGCGCAGCAAAGTAGACTTGCCACAGCCAGAAGGCCCGACAAAGACAACCAGTTCTCCCTGAGAAATATCTAAATTGATATCTTTGAGGACATTAATTCCACCTTTATAAGTCTTCTCAATTTGAATCAGTTTTAAATCAGCCATTATTATTTCTCTAAGATTTGCAGGGCAATAACATAATGCCATGCATTGAGCATAACCTTTTCACCTGTTTCCGGCACCACCAACCCATCCAGTTTCTGCTCTATTACCTGCCACTCGCCCGCCGGCATATCCACCTGTACTGGTGCTTCGCTAAGGTTGAAAATACAATATATAATCTGACCATCAAGTTCCCGCTGAAAGCCAAGAGTCCGGTCACTTGCCTGCATATCCAGTAATTCACCTCTAGCCAATGCAGGATAGGCATGGCGCATAGCAATAGCCTGCTGGTAATGACTATACATTGAGCCAGCAATACCCACTTGATTAGACGGAGCCTTATGTAGGTGGTCGTCGGATACAGGTAACCAGGCATTGCCGTTGGAAAACCCACCATTGTTGGCCTGTGCATCCCATACCATTGGGGTACGACAACCATCACGACCATTAAATTCGGGCCAAAACTCGATACCATAAGGGTCCTGTAACGCATGAAATGGCAACTTGGCCTCTGTAAAGCCCAGTTCTTCACCCTGATAGATACAGGCCGATCCGCGCATCGTCATCATTAGCGTGCTATGACATTTGGCTGCCTGCTGGCTTAAATCCCAGCGTGAGATATGTCGCATAACATCATGATTAGAGAAGGCCCAACAAGCCCAACCATCAGCCGCCACATCCTGTAAACGTGCGAAGGTTGTACTTATCCAGTCTGGAGTTAAACAACGTGATTGCAGGAACTCAAAGGCATAGCACATATGGGCACCCTGATTGCCAGCCGTATATTGGCCTAATATTTCTAAACCATATTGTGCATCCCCCACCTCTCCCAATAAGGTGCGGCCCTCATACTGATCCAATAAAGTGCGGAGGCGCTTTAGAAAAACCAGATTTTCCGGCTGGTTTTTTGAATACAGATGGTTCTGATAATTGTATGGATTTACCGAAGGTGCGATTGACTCATTGCGCTGTTCAGGTGACAAAGCTGGATTAGAGCGTAACTGCTTGTCATGCACATAGAAATTAATGGTATCCAAGCGAAAACCGTCCACTCCTTTGTCCAACCAAAAACGCGCCACATCCAGTAATGCCCCCTGCACCTCAGAACAATGGAAATTCAGGTCTGGCTGGGAACTCAAGAAATTATGCAAGTAATATTGCTCACGGGTAGACTCCCACTGCCAGGCAGATCCGCCAAAAATAGATAACCAGTTATTGGGTGGCGTACCATCGGGCTGAGGATCAGCCCACACATACCAGTCGGACCTCTCGTTATCGCGGCTTAATCGGCTTTGCGCAAACCATGGGTGCTGATCTGAGCTATGAGACAAGACCAAATCAATCATAACTTTTAAGCCTAAACTGTGGGCCTTGGCAAGCATTTTGTCAAAATCTTGCATGCTACCAAACATGGGGTCAATGGCGCAGTAATCAGACACATCATAACCAAAATCATCCATGGGAGATTGGAAAAATGGTGAAATCCATACCGCATCTACACCTAAATCCCGAATATAAGACAAGCGCTTAGCGATACCATTTAAATCGCCCACACCATCATTATTGGTATCCTGGTAACTGCGCGGATATATCTGGTAAATAACACTACCTTTCCACCAGTCATTTGGGGTCATTTTTGACATATTCAATTTCCTACTTAACAGAACCTGCCAGGAGGCCACGTACCAGATATTTCTGTAAGGTGAAAAACATCAACAGCGGAACCGCAATAGAAACAAAGGCCGAAGTAGCCAATATTTCCCAATTACCACCACGACTGCCTAACATATCGACAATTTTTGCCGTCATAACTACCGTTTGACCACTTGAATCAATCAGAAACACCTTTGCTACCAACAGGTCGTTCCAAGTCCATAGAAATTGAAAAATAGCGAAGGAGGCCAACGCTGGGAAGCTTAGGGGCAAAATAATACGCATAAATATCTGGAATTCAGTTGCTCCATCTACCCGGGCATTTTCAATAATGTCTTTAGGCAAGCTAGCCATATAGTTACGCAGCAGATATATGGCCAAGGGTAAACCAAAGCCTGTGTGAGCCAACCAAACCCCCAAATAGCCTTTCCCAATGCCTATATTCATATGTAATTTGAGTAATGGAATCAAGGCCAACTGCAAAGGAACAACAAGCAGACCAACAATCGCGGCCACCAACAGGGCGCGCCCGGGGAAATTCATCCACGCCAAAGCATAGGCCGCAAAAGCAGCAATAAGAATGGGAATGATGGTGGCTGGAATGGTCACCGTCATGGTTGCTATGAATGCCTGAGCCATACCTTCTACATTGTTTTTATCAAACAATACCTTCTGGTAATTAGCCAAGGTAAACTCAGGGGGTACAGTAACGGTAGCAAACACTCGCTGCCCTCTGGAGCCACTAAAGGGCTGGGTATTTTGCATACGATAACGACCGCCGGCATCTACTTGGATAGTTCCACCTTTGCGCAGTGCACCGACCTCACCAGCGACATAGCTATCGATGGCTTTGGAGGAAGTCCCCCAAGCAAGTAGGGTCACATCCTTATCCGCGGCAAACAATTCACCCTCGATAACGTACAAATCACCTATTTTGAGTTGAGTTTCAGGCTTGGCCGTGCGAACTACCAAATTTTGTTCACTGGGAAACATGGCTGCCCACCAACCACTGGTGCCAATCTGATCAACAGTTCGAAACGAAGACACAAACAGACCTAAAGTTGGGAAAATCCACAAAGCTACCAAGCAGGCGACAGACAAATGTACAGCCCACTTCAAGGTTCGTTGGGGATTATCAGTGCGCATGAGCTACTCCATCTCCCTGCGGGCGTTACGAATATTGAGGAACAGTATGGGGGTTACTAATAGCATAATAATCATGGCCGCTGCCGAACCTACACCCCAATCATTGGCGCGGAACAACTTATCGAACATATAATTCGCTAGAACTTGAGTCTCCCATTGGCCATTGGTCATGGCATAAACTATATCGAAAACCTTTAACACCGTTACCGTGATCGTTGTCCAAACAACCAGAATGGTGGGCATAATTTGTGGTACCTTGATACGAAAAAAAATTTGAAAAGGATTAGCACCGTCAACAATGGCTGCTTCCACAGTTTCTTCAGGAATTCCACGCAAAGCCGCTGACAAAATTACCATGGCAAATCCAGTTTGAATCCAAATCAACACTACCATGAGCAGGAAACCATTCCAGGGTATTTGTGTTAACCAGGTTTGAGGGTCACTCTCGGTCAGCCAGACATAGATAGCATTTAATACTCCAATCTGTTCCTGCCCCGCGGGGCGCATATCATAGACCAGCTTCCAGATTACCGAAGCGCCGACAAAAGAAATTGCCATAGGCATAAACACAATGGATTTGGCAGCATTCCCCCAACTTATGCGATCAGTAAGCTGGGCCGCCATTAGCCCAAAAGCCGTAGACAAAGCAGGAACAATCAGCAACCACAACAGATTATTAAACAGAGCTTCACCAAATTTGGGATCAACCAACATTTTTCGGTAATTATCCAACCCAACCCAACTATACCTATTACCAGGGAGGCGCTCTGTCAGAGACAAAAACAGGGATTCAAATCCGGGATACACCAGATAGATCGACAAAGCCAGTAATGCAGGTAATAGAAACAGCCAGGGACGCAGCATATTGGCACGATTGATATTGCGTCCGGCCTTGACGCCCTTGGCTGGGAAAATCGCATTGTCCAAAACCCAGTTGGAAGCATAGAAATAGGCGCCGCAGACACTGACCCCTATAACAATAGTAAAGATACCCTGTATAGCAGGATGCATGACACTACTACCTCTCAAAAACAGACAACACTCGATTAAACACTACACCATCTCAAGCCCCATTTAGCAAGCAATAACGAGCTTCTAAACGTATCAGAGTATTCCACATTGGTAGACAAAATATAAAAAAAGCGGGCAGCATATGCTGCCCGCGAATTGGCTTATAAGCGATTATTTCAAAGCGTCCCAAGACGCCTGTATCTCATCGGCCGTTTGCTGAGCACTCTTGCCGCCGGCGTAATCAACCATACCGGTCCAGAAAGAACCAGCGCCAACACCACCGGGCATCAGGTCAGAACCGTCGAAGCGGAAGGTTGTTGCACCCAGCAGGATATCATTCATTTTCTTCAGAGTTGGGTCAGAAAAAACTGATGTATCCACGCCTTTATGGGGTGTCAGGAAGCCTTTAAGAGCCATCCAGATTTCGTGGGCTTTTGCGGTCTGTAAGTATGCAATCAAATCATGTGCTCCAGGGCTATCATTAGTGATACCCCAAAGAGTGCCAGCACCCAGCACAGGAGAACCTAAGTCTTTAGTTGCATAGGCTGGAAAATAGAAGAAATCAGCATCTTCACCCACCGAGGTTCCTTCCGGGAAGAAGGCAGGGATAAAGGACGCCTGACGATGCATATAGCACTGAGCAGGGGAACTGAACAACCCTTTCGGGCTATCACGAAAGTCCGTTGAAGCCACAGCTCCAGCGCCACCAGCAACATAGTCATCATTACCAGCAAACCAACCGAACTCATCTATCGCTGCTACTACCTTGGGATCATTAAACTTCATGTCATTGGATACCCAGAGGTCATAGTCAGTTGGTGATTGCGTACGCAACATCATGTCTTCAACCCAGTCTGTAGCCGGCCAACCAGTAGCACCGCCAGACCCGAGGCCAATACACCAGGGCGTTCCGCCATCAGCAACAATTTGCTTGGTTAAGGCCTTTAGCTGTTCCATAGTTTGCGGTACGTCGTAACCTGCGTCCTCAAAATTTTCAGGGCTGTACCAAACCAAAGACTTCACATCCACCTTGTAGAAAAAGCCATACAGTTCTTCTTCACCGCCAGCCCCGGTATAGGTACCCAGATCTACCCATGACTGCCCTGCAGCATAGTTATTACGTACCCAATCCGCAGTGCCTGCAGCCAATGGCGTTAGAAAACCGCCACTGGCCAAATCGGCAGCCAAACCTGGCTGCGGAAATACAGATACATTGGCAGCCGAACCGGCAGCAGTATCAACAAGCACTTGCTGTTCGAAACTATCGGAGCCAACATAGGACACCTGGTGGCCTGATACAGCCGCAAAATCAGCCAGAACAGCTTCAACATTTTCTTGGTCTGGACCCAGCCAGGGGCCAAAAACAGTTACATTATCAGCATGGACAACACCAGCAGCTAATGCCAGCACCATTGCTGTAGGAAGTATTTTATTCACCATTGGAATTCTCCGTTTATTATAGATATCGACGTCAGAACATCTTCCAAACACATTCAAAGCGCTTTGGATTTATATATTAAACACCAACAAAAAACATAAAGTCAACATAATTTAGTTGATATGTTTGAAACAATTATCCCTATAACTACTATTTTTTAAAGAATTTTTGTTGATTTTTAATAAATATTACTTCAAAATCCATTCTAATAATTTTATCAAACCCCTTTGGTTTTTTATGAATTTAAAAGAATTATCCCAGATACTAGGTATATCTCAAACCACCGTCAGTCGCGCTCTCAACGGTTATCCAGAAGTGAGCGAAAAGACGCGAGCTCTGGTCAATGCCGCCGCCACACAATACAATTACCAACCCAACACCAAAGCTCGGGGTCTTGCTACAGGTAAAAGCAAAATGATTGGTTACGTTCTCCCCAAAGCGAGCCAAAATGAAATGCCTAACCCGGTTTTTGGGGACTTTATTGCCGGTGCCGCCCAGACCTATGGTAAGCAAGGCTACGACACTACCATCACTTTGACAGAGAATGATAAACAAGCTGAAACCTATCGCAATTTGCATGCCAAACGATCGGTTGATGGTGTCATTATGCAGGCACCAAAAGAAAACGATGAGCGTATTTCGATCTTAAAAAAGCTGGGCCTCCCCTTCGTAGTCCACGGCCGCTCAACTGGCAGCAATGACTACCACTTTGTTGATGTTAACAACACACATGCTTTTGCTCGCGCCACAAATTTCCTCTTGGATTTGGGCCATAGGCGCGTTGCCTTGATTAACGGCGATGAAAATCTGGATTTTGCCATACGGCGCCGGCATGGCTACCTGCAAGCCCTTGAAGACCGGGGTCTTGAGATTGACACAGGCATCATGTTCAGTTCAGAAATGACAGAAGAATTTGGCTATCGCACCATGACCAAGCTATTGACCATGCAGTCTCGCCCTACAGCTGCCGTATTATCATCCTATATTATGGCTATTGGCGCTCGTCGGGCGCTCGGAGAAAATGGCTTGCGCATCGGGAAAGATTTCTCCATAGTAATTCATGATGACGCTCTGTCCTACCTGCCCAACGGCAGCACCCATCCAGTATTCACGGCAACCCGATCCTCCGTTGGCGAAGCAGGCCGCCTGTGTGCTGAAATTTTACTGGACATTATTCAAAACCCAGAGCAAAAACCACGCCAAATCATACTCGAAGCCGAGCTAGTCGTTGGCTCATCAACTGGGCCTGCGCCTAAACATGACTAAACACCAGCTCATCTGGCAAAGAAAAGATTTTCCTGCAGGGTTTCAATTTGGCACTGCCACGTCAGCTTATCAGATAGAGGGACATCAATTTGGTGGTGCCGGCACCACCCACTGGGACACTTTTGCCGCCACCTCAGACAATGTTATCCGAGCCGAACATGGCGGGCGTGCCTGTGATCACTACCATCGTTATCCGGAAGATATTGACCTGATTGCCCACGCCGGTTTTGATGCGTACCGTTTTTCCACTAGCTGGGCAAGAATACTTCCCTCCGGACGCGGTCAAATTAACCAGACAGGGCTGGATTTCTATGACCGGCTAGTGGACCAACTTTGCCAAAAAAATATTGCCCCTCACTTAACTCTTTACCACTGGGAATTACCTTCCTCTCTGGCAGACAAGGGTGGTTGGCGCAATCGCGATATTGCCCTCTGGTTTGCTGACTACACTGATATTGTAGTGCAGCGTATTGGCGACCGACTGGCCTCAGTAGCCCCTATTAACGAGCCCTGGTGCGTCAGTTGGCTGTCACATATGCTCGGCCAACATGCACCTGGTCTGCGCGATATCTGCGCCACCGCCCGCTCTATGCACCATGTATTACTAGCTCACGCCAAGGCCATAGAGGTTATGCGTAGCCTCGGGCAAGAAAACCTGGGGATGATAGCTAATCTGGAATGGCCCCAGCCCTACGACATCAGTAAATCAGCTCGGCAGGCAGCAGACCTTTATGATGATTATTACAACAATTTTTTCTTAAGTGGCGTATTTAAAGGCAGCTACCCAGACGCCATAGTGCGAGGCTTGGGGGCACATTTACCTGACCACTGGCAAGATGATTTGCCATTAATCTCCCAACCCGTCGATTGGTGCGGTATAAACTATTACACCAGTAAACAAATTAAACCCAATCAGGGCCCATGGCCCAGCCATGATGATCTTCCCGGCGACCAGCCAAAGACGCAAATGGGCTGGGATATATACCCACAAGGGCTACATGATTTTTTACTCCGTACACAACAAAACTTTACCGGTGACACGCCTATATTTATTACCGAAAACGGCATGGCTAATGCTGATATTATAACCCCGGATGGGGTGCTAGATTATGCTCGTATAGACTACATTAACAGACACTTATACTCTGTCCATCAGGCCTTGAACCAAGGTGTTCCCATTAAAGGATATTTTGTCTGGTCTCTTCTGGACAACTACGAGTGGTCTTTTGGCTATGAAAAGCGCTTTGGCATTGTACACGTGGACTTTGATACTTTACAGCGCACACCCAAGGCATCCTATTACGCCCTCGCCAATATGCTAGATGGCCCTCAGAGGCGACCTATCTGCTGATTTATATGGTTAATCAACGGACAACTTGCCAAGCTTACAACTTGAATTTATATAGAATATCTATAAATATATAAATAATTTGATAAGTGTCAATTTGAACTGAATCAGAATCCCAATTTCATTTGATGTGTGAGGGGTGGTTATGTATTTTGAAAAACTAAACTAACAAGACATTAGAATTAATAAATTTTATTTATATTCAAAAGAACCAATCTCACTCAGGATAGACGTTTTAATGTACAAGATTCGAACTTATAATGCCATCTCTGCTAAAGGCCTTGGTAGATTCTCCAAGGAAACCTATTCTGTTAACGGTAGTTGCACTAATCCCCAAGCTTTCCTATTGCGCAGTCAAAACCTGCATACTGAAGTGGTGCCAGACAGTTTGTTGGCAGTGGCGAGGGCTGGAGCTGGAGTAAATAATCTTCCTGTCTCAGACTATACCCAACAAGGCATAGTGGTATTCAACACCCCAGGGGCCAATGCCAACGCAGTAAAGGAGCTGATTGTTGCTGGCCTGTTACTGGGTTCGCGTGATATCTATGGCAGTATGAACTATGTGCAAACACTAAATCAAATAGAAGACAGTGCCGCCTTGAGTATGTTGCTGGAGAAAGAAAAGAAGCGTTTTTCCGGCACCGAAATTTCCGGAAAAACACTGGGCGTGGTAGGTTTGGGCGCCATTGGGTCAATTATTGCCAACCTGGGCTTGGAACTGGGCATGGATGTGATTGGTTATGACCCTGCAATTTCAGTGGAAACTGTCTGGCAACTGTCAAGCCTGGTTGAGCGTATGGAAAATCTGGAAGCTTTGCTTGCCAGAGCGGACTTTGTGACCTTGCATGTCCCTGCGATTCCAGCAACCAGACATTTGGTCAATGCCAAGGCTCTAGCTGGAATGAAAAAAACCGCCAGAGTGCTCAATTTCGCACGAGAGGATATTGTCTCTACCGATGACATGATCACCGCTTTGGATAATGGTGTCATTGCAGGTTACATCAGTGATTTTCCTGCGCCTGGATTAATTGGTCGAAACGATGTATTGCTCATGCCACATATAGGCGCCAGTACTACTGAGGCGGAGGAAAATTGCGCGATAATGGCAGCAAATCAGCTTAAAGATTTTCTCGAAAACGGTAATATCCACAATTCTGTCAATTACCCATCTACCAAAATGGGCCGCAATGGCGGTTATAGAATCACCTTTAGTAATAACAATGTCCCCAAAGTTTTAGGCAATGTCTTGTCTATCTTGGCCGAGGCCAACCTCAATGTTGTTGATATGGTGAACAAAAGCCGTGGTGAAATTGCTTACAACATTATCGATGTTGAGGGAAAATTGTTTGACGATTTGAAAGACCGGATTGCAGCAGTTGATGGGGTTATGCGGGTGCGTTTTATATAAGCCTTAGGCAAATAGCTTTGTTCTCACTGTTTGGCGATAAGAAAACCAGCAGTAACTAATCAATTAAGCAAGAGTTGGGCGATGAAAAAGAAGGTCTGGCACCCCGTAATAGGGCACCCCGAAATCCGGTTTGGCCAGTATATTGTGCCCAATTTTGTGTCTAATTCTGTTGCTATCCAAGTCGACAAGCAGGAATTTGTAATTGTAAGTCCGGGTGCGCCCTTATTGTCTGACTGGCCAGCGCAGTGGCGCACATCGGAAACTATGATACATATTATAATGCCGAACTGTTTTCATTATATGGGGGTAGAAAAATGGCGAACCGAGTTCCCTAATCACGCCCTGTATACAAGCAAAGCAGCCATACCTGTTTTGATCAAGAAAGGGGTCGTGAAGGATGCCCAAGAAATTCACGCCTTGGAGGATAAATCTCCACCCCTGCCGGATGGGTACTCAATATTGTTTCCTCCGGGTCACCGCGGCAGTGATGTATGGTTTAAGAAATATAATAAGCAAACTAAAACCAGCTTATGGATAACCTGCGACAGCTTCTTAAATTACGAGAAGGTGTCCAATCAACCGATAGCCAGAGCAATGCAAAAACTATTAGGGGCCGCACCCGGCCTAAAGATCAGCCAAGTCATTAAATGGCTACTTCTAGATGATAAAAAATCATTCAAAAACTGGGTACTCGTACAGATAGCGAAAGATAAACCAACCACGTTGATACCAGGCCATGGCGAAATAGCGCAGAATGAAAACTTACCTGACCAACTTCAGGCACTTATTCTGAATAGGCTATAAGCACTGGTAAAATTGAGTATTCACAGTATTGTCAATACAAAAGAGGTCAACACTTGCAATACAGTCTCTTAATATCAACCGCCAACATGCGTTCTTTTTTGAGCATACGCATATAGAGGGCTTTGCACGAGCCGGTATTTTGTTATGTGACAAGGCAACAACGCAGGCAAAGAGGGAGTTTATATATGATAAATGACCGATTGAGTCCGTTTTTAACGCCGTCACAGGACAAAATAACTATCGTGCAAAGGTCTCATATAGTACTTTCTAGCAACAACTTCGCAGTGCACAATATCATCACGGCAATAGAAGAGTGAGCTCACAACTACGCCTCATCAACGGGCAGCTTCCCGAACTTACACCAATAAATATCAGTTAAAAATCATCCCCTATACCCTTGTAACATGTATAAGGGATGATTAAGTTATCAGCGTCAGACCTGTTCCGGATCCCAGCCGCTAACAGACTTCACTTCCAGAAAGTCTTCTAGCCCCAGTAACCCACCTTCTCGGCCATTACCCGACTGCTTGTAACCACCAAATGGCGAGCCTGAAGCTCTTGGCATACCATTCATTTCCACCATACCAGAACGCAGACGACGCGCTACCCGGTTGGCCTTGGCACCATCAGTGGTTTGCACATAATTGGTTAAGCCATAGACCGTGTCATTGGCAATAGCAATGGCTTCCTCTTCTGTATCAAAAGGTATCATCACCATCACCGGACCAAAGACTTCCTCACGCGCAATAGTCATATCATTATTGACATCAACAAACAGCGTGGGCTTAACATAGTAGCCAGTGGCAAAGCCCTGTGGCTTACCTGTGCCACCAACGACCAGACGCGCCCCTTCATCAATAGCTACCTGAATCAGGCTCTGGATCTTTTCATATTGCAACTCAGACACCACGGGGCCCAGATGACGTCCAGACTCACTGGCAAGGCCCACTTGAGTTTTGGCAAATTCCTCTGTCGCCTGTGCCACAGCCTGCTCATAGACACTGCGTTCAACCAACATACGCGATGGTGCATTACAGGACTGACCCGTATTGCCCAACAGATGGCGTACACCTTGTACAACCGCCTTTTCCCCCGCATCAGCAAAAACGATATTAGCGCCCTTACCACCTAACTCCAAAGACACACGTTTAACTGTATCTGCCGCATTTTTAGAAATGGCTATACCAGCACGAGTCGAGCCAGTAAAGGACACCATATCAACATCTGCATGCCCAGTCAGGGCCGTGCCTACCTCCACACCATCACCATTGACCATATTGAAGACACCGGCTGGAAAACCAGCATCATGGATCATTTGGGTAAACATCAGGCTAGACAGTGGGGCAATTTCTGAGGGCTTTAATACCATAGTACAGCCAGCAGCCAAAGCCGCAATAGCTTTTAAGGCCACCTGATTCATAGGCCAGTTCCAGGGGGTAATCAAAGCACAAACGCCGATGGGCTCATAAATAAGCCGGTCATTAGGTGCACGATCACTAAAAGGACGCTCAAATTCAAACTTTTTCAGTTCTCGCAATAGGCCTTTAGCTTGCCAACTACCAGAGCCCGCCTGATCACGAATGGATTTATCGATTGGACAACCCATTTCCTGACTAATTATCTCGCCCATGGCCTCATTGCGAGCCATATAAATTTCTACAAAGCGTTCGATCAAGGCGACCCGCTCTTCCCGACTGGTTTGGCTCCAACCGTCAAAAGCAGCCTTAGCTGCAGCAACAGCCGCATCCACATCAGTGGCACTGCCCAAGGAAATAACATCAATCACTTGCTCTGTGGACGGATTGATCACCTCAAAGTCATTGGCAACGGCCGGTGCTACCCATTCACCGTTAATATAAAAATGCTTGCTACTGGACATACTGGTCCCTCTGATTTAGCGGATAAACAGAATTTTACTACTCAAAAAAAAACAGAAAATAATTTATAACCAAAAGCCTTTTAAGCAGAGGCTTGTAGAATAAATCGTTCAAGATTTCGGACCATACAGGCTGGTAAAAATTTGGTCAAGACATTTGCCAAATAACTATAAGCGTTTTAATCTATACAACGGCCTTGTCATAAGCTTAATGGTTAACAGCTATTGGAGAGTGACTAGCCATATAACTATAAAAGAACACAAAATTGGTGAGGCACTTTCACCAAGAGCACGCAAGGTACTATCTTTTACAGCAAATACCCGCGTGTATGTTCAACTAAGAAGACAACAGGAAATAACCTATGCCCAATCAATCATATGATGTGGTGATTGTAGGTGGTGGTTCAGCAGGTCTTGCCGCAGCTGCCAGCCTATTAAAACGTACCAACAATTTCTCTATAGCCATTATTGAACCTTCTGAAACCCATGCTTATCAGCCCGGCTGGACCCTGGTAGGCGCCGGTATCTTTAAGCCTGAAAACACCACCCGTCCAATGGGCAACGTGATACCCAAAGGGTGCACCTGGATTCAACAGGGAGTTGTCGACTTCCAGCCACAACAAAATCTGGTACGACTGGATGATGATAATTTGATTGGCTATCAGGCACTAATTGTGGCACCGGGCCTGAAACTCAACTTTGCCGGCATCGAAGGTCTGGAAGAAACACTAGGTAAAAATGGGGTCACTTCAAATTATCGCTACGACCTGGCACCCTACACTTGGCAACTCGCCCGTAACCTGCAATCTGGTACCGCCCTGTTTACCCAGCCCCCAGTGCCCATAAAATGCGCCGGTGCACCGCAAAAAGCCATGTATCTTGCCTGTGACTGGTGGCAGCAGAAAGGCGCTCTGAGCAAACTTGATGTACAGTTTCATAACGCTGGTGGAGTACTCTTTAGTGTTGCCGATTTTGTTCCACCACTGCAACAAACGGTCAATAACTACGGTATTGATCTGCAGTTAAACAGCCAATTAGTAAAAGTTGACGGGGCTAATAAAACCGCCTATTTTAACCAGCTTAAGGATGGTGAAGTGGTCGGTCAGATAAGTCGTGAGTTTACTATGCTACATGTCTGCCCGCCACAAACCGGCTTGGACTTTATGCACAACCAGCCCATTACCGATGCCGGTGGCTGGCTAAAAGTCGACCCCGAAACCCTGCAGAATCCGGATTACACCAATATTTTTGGAGTGGGTGACTGTATCAACACCAGCAATGCAAAAACGGCGGCCGCAGCCCGCAAACAAGCTCCAGTGGTGGCAGAAAATGTCTTGGCTTATTTAAACCATCAACCACTGCCAGCCGGTTACGATGGCTATGGTGCCTGCCCATTAACAGTGTCACGTAGCCATATTTTATTAGCCGAATTTGGCTACGGAGGCAAACTACTGCCAACCTTTCCTAAATGGCTATTAGAAGCCACCAAACCCAGCCGTGTATCCTGGTGGCTCAAGGCCACTGCCATGCCATTGGTATATTGGCATCTGATGCTTAAAGGCCGGGAATGGCTACTGAAAAGCATTGCCAAAAGCCATTAATGTTTGGCAATAAGCATAGCAAGGGAGCAATCTCTAACCTATTGAGGTTATTGGCAAGAGATTGCTCCGCTGCACTGGCAATAGCAGGTGCGTGCGTGGTTCACAGCAGCACTGGTGGGCGTTATAACTTGTCAGGAACGCTGAATTATCCCACTGAACCCGACAATTTAGTGTAGTTGGTGTACTAGCAGGCTGCAGTGACGGAAATTTCCACCAATAACTCAGGGCGAGCCATGCTTGCCTGCACACAAGCCCGGGCTGGCGCATGACCAGCTGGCACCCAGTTATCCCATACGGCATTCATGGCAGCAAAATCAGCCATGGTTTTCACATAGATAGTTGCCGACAGCATACGTGTTCTATCTGAGCCAACACTGGCAAGCAAGGCATCTACTTTAGCCAGCATAGTCTCCGTTTGTTCGGTTATATCAGCACTAGCATCGGCTGCTACCTGACCACACAGATAAGCTACATTGTTATATACAACAACCTTACTCATCCGTTCGTTGGTTTGATGACGTCCAATATTCATTGTTTATTCTCGCGCAAAAAACCGATACTAACGCCAATGCAGTAAACAGACAAGAAACATTGACCCAATGCATGGCAAATGGCAAAGTGTGGGCTCTCGTTCACCCACAGGAAGTCATAAATGAGCAGCCTCTTTTCTCCTCTTACCATAAAATCCGTGACCATGCGCAATCGCATAGGCGTAGCCCCGATGTGCCAATACCAGGCTCGGGATGGCGTGGCACAAGCCTGGCACCAAACTCACATTGGCAGTCTCGCCATGGGGGGTGCAGGCTTAATTATTATGGAGGCTACCGCTGTGCGTGCTGATGGTCGTATCACGCCCTATTGTCTGGGGTTATGGGATCAAGCACAGGTAGCAGCGGTCAGCTCGATAGTCAAATTCGCCAACCAGCAAGGCGCTCGTATGGGAGTGCAACTGGCTCACGCAGGGCGCAAGGGAAGTAGCGCCAGACCATGGTTAGGCGGCGCCCACCTCAAGGCGGAGGAAGGTGGGTGGGATACCATCGCACCCAGCCACAATGCCTTTGATAGCGATGGCACCCGTCTGTGGAAAACCCCCAGAGCGATGACTCAAGACGATATCAATGATATTCAACAATGCTTTGCTGACGCAGCCCAACGCGCCCTGCAAGCAGGTTTTGAGTTTATCGAAATTCATGGCGCCCATGGCTACCTTCTGCACAGCTTTTTGTCACCACTGGTTAACCAACGCAATGATCAATACGGCGGCAAGCTTGAAAACCGCGCGCGCATGCTAATGGAAACAGTAGCCAAAGTAAGACAAGTATGGCCTGAAGACTTGCCCTTGGGGGTTCGCCTGTCCATGACCGACTGGGTAGAAGGCGGTTTAACTCTGGATGATACTATACAGGTCAGCGCTTGGTTAAAGGCCGCTGGTGTCGACATAGTAGACTGTAGTACTGGCGGAGCCACTCCTGAATCGCGTGGTTCTATTAATGGTGGCATTGCCCAACAACCAGCGATGGCCGGCAAAGCCAGACGCCAAACAGGTATTATGACCATGGCCGTAGGTGAAATAACTGCAGCTCAACAAGCGCAAGATATCATTAACCAGGAGGAAGCTGATATGGTACTTCTGGCTCGCCAGTTGTTACGCGACCCCTATTGGCCCCGCCACGCTGCAAAAGAGCTAGGGGCTGACGTACCTGCGCTAATGCCTGACTTGCATAAATTGTTTATCGGCAAAAATCCATAATTAGGCCAGTACCAGTGAGTCACAGTAGTAACCATATATCAGAAACAGATATGATGAGAGCAAGTGAAGCACTGGTTGGGCACAACCCAAGACGCTTTTCTCGGTGGCCTAATCACTGCCTGACAACATGCCAAGCAGAATATTGCCAGAGAAATATGCTAATCCATATAGCTGAGGAAATAGATTTACCATGTTGATTCAACAAACACGCAGCACTGAAGGATCATTATTTAATCGTTCATTAAGCCGCTTGAAAGAGTTATGGAAAAGCTTTCCGCTGGTTGCTGAAGACAGTCAAATACAGCAACAGGCGAATATCGATCTGCAAGGCGATAGTTTGGCAGTTTTACGTCAGGAAATCAGCTTTTGCCTGAACCCATCTGTTGGTGAGATGGCCAGCCGCAAGCAGGCCGTGTTAATCGCACGCCAATATCTGGAACTAAGCCCTCTGGGCAAGGAACGCTTTCTTACTCTGCTGGCTGAGGACTTCGATCTGGACTATGTGCAAGTTAAGGCAACAATTGATAAATGGCAACCCAACCCCGTCAGCACCAATAAGTTACGCCAAGCTCTGGAATCTCCACGCTTGACTTTGCTAAGGCAATTTAATGAACTGCCAGATGGTATTAAATTTCTGGTAAATATGCGCGCCGATCTCTTAAGCATTAAAGACAAAAGTCAGGCTTTACAAGGCTTGCAACAGGAAATGAAGCAACTGCTACATGCCTGGTTTGATCTGGGATTTTTGCAGTTAGAAAAGATCACCTGGGACTCCCCTACTTCCATGCTGGAAAAGCTGATCGAATATGAAGCAGTACACGCTATCAACGGCTGGGGCGACCTCAAAAACCGCTTAGCCAGCGACCGTTGTTGCTACGCTTTCTTCCACCCACAGATGCCTGACGAACCGCTTATCTTTATTGAGGTAGCACTCACCAAAGGTTTGGCTGGGGAAATGGATCCATTACTGGATGAAGATGCGCCATTACTGGATACCGACACAGCTGATACGGCCATTTTCTACTCCATCTCTAATACTCAAAGAGGTTTGGCAGGCATTGGCTTTGGTAATTTTTTGATCAAAAACGTGGTGGCGCAACTCTTACAACAGTTCCCCCACCTTACTCAGTTTTCCACCCTGTCCCCCATTCCGGGCTTTAACAAGTGGCTCACCGCTAATCCAGACAAAGCACTGGCACAACTGAGTGAACAACAGCACCAGCAACTAAAAGTTTACAGCGAAGAACTTGGTGTAGCGGCAAATATGTCTGCCCTGCTGGCCTCCCCATGGCAAGACAATAAAGAACTGAGTGCCTGGCTGGAAGCCCCAACCAAACAACTTATAAGCCACTATCTTATCACCGAGAAACGCGGTAAAAATGCCCTCGACCCAGTCGCCAATTTTCACCTTAGTAATGGTGCCAAAGCAGCCCGACTCAACTGGCGCGCCAATCTCAGCAAACGCGGCATAAAAGAATCCGCCGCGGTAATGATTAACTATGTATACGAACTGGATAAAATAGAAAGCAACTGCGTAGACTATGTTGAAAATGGGCAAATAGCCAACGCTCTGCAGGCATCATAAACAGGGCAGTAAGTCGGGTTAAAACCACCCGACCTACTGCCTTGCGCCCTGCGAGCACAGCGAGTATTTTGGCTATTAGTCCGACCAGTCGGATTAAAACCAGACCTAGGCCACCGCTTCCAGCATTTTGCAAACCTCAGCTGGGTCTATATAGTCATAACCCAAAGCATCAGCTACGTGGGCGTTGGTGACTTGACCGGCATGCACATTTAAACCTGCCAAAAAATGCTCGTCACCAGCCAGCGCCTGACGCCAACCCTGATTGGCCAACTTCATAACATAGGGCAAGGTCGCATTATTCAGGGCATAGGTAGAAGTCAGGGGCACACCACCAGGCATATTAGCAACACAATAATGCACTACTCCATCGACTTCATAGGTTGGCTCTTCATGGGTAGTAGCATAAGACGTGGCAAAACAGCCACCCTGATCAATAGCAACATCAACCAATACGGCGCCCTTTTTCATACTTGCCACCATCTCTGCAGTGACCAGTTTGGGCGCCGTCGCCCCTGGAATCAGTACACTGCCAATCACCAAATCTGCCTCAGATACATGCTTTTCCAAAGCGGCTTTAGTGGAGTAAACTGTCTTCACAGCACCGCCAAATTCCTGATCCAAATGTACTAATGCCTGTTTCGATCGATCCAGCACAGTCACATCGGCGCGCGCGCCCAGAGCCATTTGCACAGCGTTGGAACCAACCACACCGCCACCAATAACAACCACCTTGGCAGGGGCAACACCTGGCACGCCGCCCAGCAACATACCACGACCACCTTGGGTTTTTTCCAAAGCATGACTACCTGCCTGAATAGACATACGACCAGCCACTTCCGACATAGGGGCTAAAAGTGGTAAACCACCACTAGCAGAAGTAATGGTTTCATAGGCAATACAAGTTGCACCTGAAGCAACCAGATCTTTAGTCTGCTCGGCATCAGGAGCCAGATGCAAATAGGTAAATAACAACTGTCCTGCACGTAGCATGGCACGCTCAACGGCCTGGGGCTCCTTCACCTTAACAATCATTTCGGCTTGTGCAAATACCTCAGCAGCGGTGCCTGCAATCAGCGCACCGGCCATAGCATAATCATCATCACTGGCATTAATACCTTGGCCAGCTTGACTTTCCACTAACACCTGATGACCAGCAGCTACCAATTCCTGCACACTTTCCGGAGTCAAGCCAACACGGCTTTCACGATTCTTAATCTCTTTAGGTACACCAATCAACATGCCGTAATCTCCTCTGATTCAGTTATGGTTTGCTTTTGGTATGACTGGTAGTTTATACAAAAATATAAGAAATTTTCTTGATAAAAAATCGCTATTTTGGCATATTTGTTGAATATAATTTCTTAAAATAATATTATTAAGAAATAAACTACCATGCAATTTTTAAACTAAATCACTCCTGATAAAGAAATTTTATGCAACAAGTAGAATCAATTAATACAGAACTGGATGAGTTTGATAAACAACTGATCCGCGCCTTGCAAAGCAATGCCCGCTTGACCAATGTAGAACTGGCAGACATGGCCAACCTGTCACCCTCTGCCTGTCACCGGCGCGTAAAAAGCCTGCTAGAAGCTGGTTACTTCGACCGCTTTGCTGGCCTGGTTAATCCAGACTTGTTTGGCTATACCGGCACCGCCATTGTATCAATCAGTCTGGATGCCCAACGTGAAGCACTATTTGCTGAATTTGAACAAGCAGTACGACTAGTACCCCAAGTTAAGGCCTGCTACCTTATGACGGGAGAGTATGATTATCAATTGACGGTAATATTTAGAGATACTAAACACTTTGAAGAGCTTTATTACGGCACCCTATTAAGGCTACCCGGAGTCAATATTACCAAGACCCAGATGGTATTGCGTAAGGTGCATAATACGCAGGAAGTACCTATCAGCTAGGAAAGATTGGTAACATTCGTCAGTGCAAAGGATACTGGCCCATGGGAATCTCTAGCAACAACGCACCTGCATAAAGAAATTGCTGGTCACACTGGCAATGGCGTGGCTGTAAACTATTCAAAGCCCCTCTAAAGATCAGCAAGCAGACTTTCCGCAACTGCCATCACATCGTCCAGATGTCTGGCAACGGCCTCTCGGGCAGTGGCAGGATCACCAGCACAAATAGCGTCACAGATGGCCTGCATATGTGCTGGGCCACTTTGTTGACGAGCTTTACTGGAGAGTGTCAAACGGCGCAAGCGGCTGATACGAGCATTGAACCGCTGCACCACTTCCCACGCAATATCGTGCCCAGCACCACTAAATATCAACTCATAAAAATCACAAGTTGCATGATACAAGTCGGTAGCCGTCATATTCTGGCGATCACTATTCAAGTGCTGCAACGCAGCCTGCAAGCTTACTACTAAAGCATCACTTATATTTTGGGCGCAGACTTCAGCGGCACTCATTTCCAACATCCGCCGAATAGCATAAATCTGCTTGGCTTCCTTCCAATATAAGGGTGCAACTATAGGCCCCCTATTAGGTATCATCTGTACCAAACCTTCAGCCTCCAGATAGCGAATAGTCTCTCGCACAACCGTGCGACTAACCCCCAACTGGTCACACAGAGGCCGCTCTACCAAACGTTCACCAGGTTTAAAATAACCCTCTATAATCGCTTCGCGCATGCGCTCCTGCACCTGATCACGCAAGGTCACAGGTTGAAATTCAATCTTATCCAAACCCTTACTGCTCATCTGTCCCATCCTATACCAGTTGCGACCTTTGCACGCTGGTTATTTTATCCTGTGACGGTATTAATAACTTGCTCCAGCGGGCATTTATCATACATTTACCCCCATCTTTGCGTGCGTTTTACCTTGGCACTGGATAACCCCTCGCGTCGTGCTCTCTAATTATCTGTTTGCGCTGTTATTGTCACTGAATGAGACCTTAACAGGCAGAATAAGAAAACCCTATTTGACATGAGTATATTATGGTATACCATAACACCAAATCCAGTTTGAGACTATAACCAATGCCTGCCCAAGTTCGCAAAACCCTGTTACATATAGAAGAAACATTTATTGAGGGCGGCAAAGTAGCCACCACACCGTTAAAACTAATTGCGGCTATCGCTATTATCAAAAATCCCTGGGCCAACCAGGGCTTTGTAGAGGATTTACGCCCGGGCATTCTGGACTGCGCTCCAGGCTTGGGAGCCCAACTTACCAAGATGATTATCGACGCGGCGGGTGGCGGTGATCAGGTAGAAGCATATGGTAAGGCCGCTATCGTTGGTCTTAATGGCGAGGTAGAACACGCCTCAGGTATTATCCACACCCTGCGCTTTGGCAATCACTTCCGCGAGGCTGTTGATGCCAAGTCCTACCTATCGTTTACCAATATCCGCGGGGGTGCCAATACTGCCCTGCAAATCCCATTGATGGACAAGAATGATGCTGGCCGCCGCAGCCACTATCTCACTATTCATTTGTCTATCCCTGATGCTCCCTCTGCTGATGAAATTGTGGTTGCACTGGGAGCCTCCATTGGCGGGCGTCCTCACCATCGTATTGGCGATCGTTATCAGGATTTACAGGAAATGGGCCATGACCTCGACAACCCAGCAGCTGTGTAGTTACGGTAATATTGGCCTACGCATAGCTGGCCAGGGTGAGCCACTGATATTGCTGCATGGTGTAGGCAT
>JASMLZ010000022.1 GCA_030748435.1 Gammaproteobacteria bacterium
CTGACAAAAATAGCCATAGATTGGCATAAAGTGCTCCCATCACTTATAGAGCGGCAGCATTATTAAAATCGGTTAGTTATACCATTTTATAATGGTTGCGCTCTAGGTTTAACACAAACGCGGAATTATACTCGTTTTTTGCTGCTTTGGGGAACCAGCAAGGCCGCTAAAATATGAATACCTCCAGTGCATCTACTTTTGCCCCTCACCTTGTCAACCCCACTAGGGGAAGCATAACTAGCATAACAACTGCTCGGAGTACTTCTATTACCGGCTCAAGCATACATATATACAGATAAACAGATGCTTTAGCTCCCTATTAAAAGATACTGCTGACAACTTACCCAGCTTTTTTATGCTTTTCACAGTCAAAGCATTTATCAATTTGTCCCATGCGCTTACAATAGCCGTTTTACTTAATTTGATCAGATTGGAAGCCTAGCACCATGCGCGCCAGCCGTTTTTTTATCGCTACCCAGAAAGAAACTCCAGCCGATGCTGAAGTAATCAGCCATCAGCTTATGCTACGCGCTGGTTTGATCCGTAGACTAGCCTCTGGCCTGTACACTTGGTTGCCCTTAGGTATTCGTACCCTGCGCAAGGTCGAAGCCATTGTGCGCGAAGAAATGAATGCCGCAGGCGCTCTGGAATTGCTGATGCCTGCCGTGCAACCGGCAGAATTATGGCAGGAGTCTGGCCGCTGGCAACAATACGGCCCTGAGCTACTGCGCTTAAAAGATCGCCACGAGCGCGACTTTTGTGTTGGGCCCACCCATGAAGAAGTAATAACGGATATGGTGCGCCGGGAGATTCGTGGCTACAAGAGCCTGCCAGTTAATTTTTATCAAATTCAGACCAAGTTCCGGGATGAAGTAAGACCTCGCTTTGGCGTCATGCGCTCGCGCGAATTTGTGATGAAAGATGCCTACTCTTTCCACTTAAGCCAAACATCCCTGCAGGCAACATATGATGCCATGCACACGGCTTATACCAATATATTTACCCGTCTGGGACTGGATTTCCGTGCCGTACGCGCTGATTCAGGCAGCATTGGTGGCGATGCCTCTCAGGAATTTCATGTATTAGCCAGTTCCGGGGAAGATGATATTGCCTTTAGCGATAGCAGCCAGTTTGCCGCTAATGTGGAAATGGCTGAAGCACTCATGCCAACAACTCCACGCCCTGCACCTGCAGCAGAAATGGAAACGGTCCACACACCAGAGCAAAAAACCATCGATGCTGTGTGCCATTTCCTTGGACAAAGCCAACAACAAAGCCTGAAGTCTTTGGTAGTCTTGGGCACCGCCGATAAGCATGGCCACCAACCACTGGTTATGCTGGTATTGCGTGGGGATCATATGCTTAATGCCATCAAGGCCGAAAAGCACCCACTTATTGCAGAACCTTTAACCATGGCACCAGAAGCACGCATTACGGCTGAGTTAAACACCACACCAGGTTCGATTGGACCAGTCAATAGTGATATCACTATTATTGCTGACCGTGCAGCTAGTGTTATGGCTGACTTCACCTGTGGTGCTAATAAAAGTGATTATCACTTTACTCATGTTAACTGGGAACGCGATGCTAGCTACACCGCAGTGGCCGACCTACGCAACGTCGTTAATGGCGACCCAAGCCCTTGTGGTGAGGGTCAGATTGTTATCAAGCGCGGTATCGAAGTGGGGCATATTTTCCAGCTGGGTGATAAGTATGCCAAGGCAATGAATGCCAGTGTGCTGGACGAAAATGGTAAAGCCCAGGTTATGCAAATGGGCTGTTATGGTATCGGCATTACCCGCGTCGTAGCGGCTGCCATAGAACAAAATCACGATGCTAACGGCATTATCTGGCCCCAGGCTCTGGCGCCCTTTGAACTGGTACTAACACCCTTGAATTATGACAAGTCTGAGCGCGTACGGGATTACACAGATCAGTTGTATCAGCAATTATGTGAGGCTGGCGTTGATGTGTTACTGGACGACCGCGCGCTGCGCCCCGGCAACAAGTTTGCTGATGCCGAACTAATGGGCCTGCCCCATCGTCTGGTGATTGGTGAACGGGGACTGGATGCTGGTATGCTGGAATATCGTGATCGGCGCGCCAGCGAGAATGAAGACCTACCCATGGAAGGTGTGCTAGCCAGCCTGCTAGCTAAACTAAAATCTTTGTAAGCCTAATCTACAGAGTTTGCTGGCCTATGCCGACAGAGACCATTATATAGGTAAAAAAATGAGTGTAACTATTTATCATAATCCCCGTTGTTCCAAATCCCGTGCCACTCTGGCTTTACTGGAAGCCAATGGCATCACTCCCAATATACGCCTGTATTTAGAGGCTATTCCCAGTGCGGAAGAGCTAACCAAACTGCTGGCCATGTTGAATATGAACAACCCGCGTGAACTGATGCGCAAGGGCGAAGATGCTTATAAAGAGGGCAATCTGGATGACGACCAATTAACATCTGACGAGCTTATCACTGCCATGCTCACCACACCCAAACTGATTGAACGGCCTATTGTAGTTTGTCGCGGACAGGCGCGTATTGGGCGCCCACCAGAACAGGTTCTGGACATTCTGTAATGGGTATGGAGTATAAGCAGAAGCGCCGCTATTCTCGCTTTGCCAGCCTGACAAGCTACTGGGGATTGCTGGGCTATTTTTGCGCCAGCCCGTTTATTTACCCTGTTGCCGGTACCAACCCTATGGTGATTATTGGCGTTAAGGCATTACCGTTATTGGCCTTTGCCCCAGGGGTGATGCGCGAAAATCGCCGCACTCTGGCCTGGTTATGTTTCGTACTGCTGATCTACTTTATCTTTACCGTGGCCATGTGGCAGCCCCAAAACTGGGCTAGCATGGTATTGATAGTCAGCCTGTTTGTTAGCGCTATGATGCATATTCGCTGGCATAATCGAGCCCTCAATGGCCCACCAGTCAAGCGTCAACGACGATAGATAGGGATAGATAATATCAAAAAGCTATAATGTCTTGAGAAAAGCAAGCTTACAAGCTGTTATGGCCCACTGCTACAGATGTTGAGCCTGAACCGATGATATTTAGCTGGCACCCTGAGCGCGACGCGCCAGCCGCTGGCGCTCAAACTCACGAATGCGCTGACGATAATGTTCCACGGTTTGGGCGCGCAGCACACTGCGCTTTTCATCGTAGAGTTCACCACCCAGATTATTAGCCAGACATTGTGCTGTTTCAAGCATATAGTCGAACGCCCGAATACGATCATTAGCGCTAGGCAAGGTCATAAAGAAAACCACACCAGCAGTATGCACACTAGACATAGTGGCTAAATCAAAGGCACCACTTTGGGTCATATTGGCCATACTAAATTGGGTCTGACCTGCCGTTAAACCATCTTCATGGCGATGAAACAGGTCCATACTGCCATGCACCATACCACAGGCTTCCACCAGCCCCTGCAGATGCCCGCCAAAGAATCCTTGGGTATCCTTGGCCACCACAATAATGGTTAAAATCTGTTCCACATTGGCCACCACAGAGCCTTCAGCTTGTGTCTGCTCGTCAATAGCCCTATCTTCCTGGGCCTGCTTGCGACGGTTTTCCAAGAGCATTTTACCAAAAGAAAAGGAGGTTACTTTTGCCAGGCGCGCACCAAGACTATCTGCCGGTGTATCCAGCTCTTCATCCAAACCAGTATCGGTAAGCAGTATGTCATCTGCCAACGCCTCTGCTGTCTGATCAAGGGGTTGTTCAGGTGACGACTCAGTAGTAGCTACCATAGTCTGTAAAGCGGTCTCAGGATCTTCCGGCTGTGCCTGTGTCGATACTTTATCTGCAGCCGTTGATATTGGCTCTGCCGGAGCAAATTCTTGCTGTTCTGGCACAGGAGCTGGTTGTAGACTTGTCGCCTCTTGCAAATCGGTATATGCCTGCCAATCTTCCAGACTTTCCGCAGTCTCATCCTGAGCAGCTATATCAGCAAACATATCGCTTTGCACCATCTTGTGCGACTCAACCACTTCATGCACTGGGCGGGTCGGATCAAATACCGCAATCAATGGATTTTCTTCTGCCGGACCAGTTTCTGCCATGTCATCTTCTGGTGCCGCCAAATCAAATTCAGGGCCCATTGCTTCAGCCACTAATTCTTCTGCTACTAATTCTTCTGCTACTAATTCTTCTGCTACTAATTCTTCTGCTATCGATTCTTCTGCTATCGATTCTTCTGCTATCGATTCTTCTGCTACCGATTCTTCTGCTACCGATTCTTCTGCTACTAATTCTTCTTCTGCTACTAATTCTGTTTCTATAGCTTCTGCTGACTCCACAGCTGCTATTGATTCTATAACCACCTGCGTGCCAGCTGCCAAGTTGTCCGCAAGCTGACTTTCTTCAGGGTGATTTTCTTCAAGATGATTTTGTGCGGCCACCAAGGGCACGTCTGCGTCCTGTTCCATTGCTGCTGACACTGCTGGTTCACTGGCACTAGCCGGCAAGTCCGCGGATTCGACCACAGCAATTGTCTCTGCTCTTGCAGGCTGTGGACTAGGTTGCTCATCTGCATCCGGCACCACTATGCGGGCACCACCATTGGGTAGTTCCGAGCGATAGTCATCAACAGCTAAATTTTGTAGTGTTTCGTCAAGCTTTATAGCTAAAGTGGAGGGACGGGAAACCATACGGCGGATTCCGTCTATGGCAATGGCAATGATGGTTAAACCACCAAATAAAAGAAACCAGTGCGTTAATGTCATAGGTTAACCATATGCATCTATTATTTTCTAGTCTGAATCTAGAGTCTGTGCATGCCTGCTCAGGCCATAGAATCATAGCAATCAGGCACACTATACCCATAATTGGCAAATAACGAAACCCCCTTATAATATTTTTTATGAGTGTTATATTTTTCAAATATTATATTCAGCAACAAACAATTTGGAGCTAATTTAATATACCTTTAACACGCCTGCTGAAGATTGTAATGCCCCAGATATTGCTTCCATGACCAGCCAAATTAACAAAGTGCTAACTATATAACCCTGAACAAATTTATACGCCAGCAAGTAACTAAATGCCACCTACTTTAACCCTAAGCCGACAAGGTTATCTATATTGAAAGTGATAAAATCAAACGCTTTGATGATGGCTTTAACCTAAAGACCTCAGTTGCACACAGGATTTGCGCTGAGAGACAGGGCCGCAAAACAAGGCGCTGCTCGCAGGCAATGGCCGTGGCTCTGGGCAAAAGCGGCAACGATAACATGTGGTTTTGAATTCAGCGCAAAACAGTATAGCGTTTTTGAACTCATCTGTAGGGTGAATAGAATAGCTGTCTATCTTAGTTGTATGTCAACATATTCCGCAAGATATAAGCGATCAACTGAGGTTTTTAGGTTCAAGCCAGTTCCTGAGTCATATTGACGGCCTCATCAACATCTACGGTAACCAGACGGGATACACCTGATTCCTGCATCGTAACACCAAGCAGTTGATGGGCCATTTCCATGGCTATCTTATTGTGGGATATGTAGATAAATTGGACCTTGGCCGACATCTCTTCCACCAAACGCGTATAACGCTCAACATTGGCATCATCCAAGGGCGCATCCACCTCATCCAACATACAAAAAGGTGATGGGTTAAGCTGGAAAATAGAAAACACCAAGGCAATGGCAGTGAGCGCCTTTTCGCCCCCGGATAACAGATGAATACTACTGTTCCGCTTGCCTGGAGGTTGCGCCATAATGGTGACGCCGGTTGACAGGAGGTCGTCATCGGTCAACTCCAAGGATGCCCTGCCACCGCCAAACACCTTGGGAAACAATTGCTGCAAGCTGGCATTAACTGTGTCGAAGGTTTCCTTAAAGCGGCTACGAGTCTCGCGGTCGATCTTGCGAATTGCTTCTTCCAGACTATCTAGTGCAGTGCTCAGTTCGGCATGTTGCTGATCAAGAAAGGCCTTACGCTCCTGCTGTTCCTGGTACTCGTCTATAGCCATCAGATTGATCGCCCCCAAACGTTTAATCCGATTCTGTACCTGTTCCAACAGGCGGCTAAGATTGCCTTCCTCTGCCTCTTCGGGCAATAATTCGGCCAGCTTGTCGACTAAAATATTTTGTTCCGCCATCTGCTGCTTAATATTGTCCGCCGTCACTTGAATCTCACGCTCCACCAAGCGCTGATCCTGCAGCAACTGCTGACGCTGGCTGATGTCCTGTTCCTGACGCAGTTGTTGTTGCTCAATTTCCCGTATGGCCGTTTCCAGATCAGTCATCGTTTGGCGCTTTTCATTCATGGCCACTTCGGCCACCATGCGGGCCGCCACCAACTCCTGCAACTGTTGTTGCAACTCAGGGGCTGGGTCCTGACCCTGTTCCTGACCGCGCTCCACAATATCTTCCTGACGCTGTTGCCACTCCAGATTCTGCTCCTCCAAACGCGCCAGAGAACGACTAAGACTCTGCTTTTGGGCAGTCACGCTGGAAACACGAGCCTGCAGTTGTATAACCTGTTGTTGAATTTGTCCATGTTGCTGGCGATGCTGCTGCAACTGCGTTTGGATCTGGTCTTTTTGCTCCTGCAATTGAGGTTGCTGCGCCTGACTGTTTGCCAGTGTCTGATCTAACGTTTCCTGCTCACCTGCCAGTTGTTCAATGGTCTCTGCCAGCATCTGATGGGCCTGCTTTTGCTCCTGCAGGCGTTGCTGCACGCGCCCATACTGCTGTTGCTGTTGACCTTGTTGCTGCTGTAACAGGGCCAACTGCTGCTGCACTTGCTGCTGCTTCTGTTGGGCTTGCTGGACGCTTTGTCGTTGCTGCTGCAGTTGCTCCTGCAAGTGGCCGATATCATGCCGCTGGTCTTGCAAGCGCTCACTCAACGCAGCTTGTTGCAATGTCAGGGCTTGCTGGTTTTGCTGCTGAGCGGCTAACTGTTGCTGACGCTCCAGAATACCACTACCTGCATCTGTACTGGCCGTCTGCGCTGTGCGTAACCAGCCCTGCCCCAGCCATAATCCATTGGCCAGAATTACGCTAGCATAAGCCGGCAAGTCAGCTAATATTTGCTCAGCTTGGGTGCTTGATTCGGCTACCACCACCTGCCCCAACAAAGCAGCCAATGGGTGTTTGCTCTCAACCTTCTCCAGCAAGCTGCCCGGCAGGGCCTGGCGTTGCTTGTCGGTATATAATAGCGCCAAGCCAGGGCGCTCTAGCAACGCCGCTTCCTGTTGTATTATGCTGTGCTGTACAAAGGGCGCATGCAGCCAGTCTCCCAGCACCTGCTCTACCGCAAGCTCCCAGCCACTTTGCACCTGCAAACTCTGCAACAGGGTTGCATGCTCATCCTGCAACCACTCTGCGGGACATTCGGCAGCAACTTGCTGTGCTTCCTCAAGCAACATTTGCAAAGACACGACCTGACCTTTAACCTGATTCAGCTCTTCTTTTACACGGTCCAATTCAGTCTGTGTGCTTTGTTCTATGCTGCGCAAGTCCTCTTGCTGTTGCTCAAGGCTGGCTAGTTGTTGCTGCTCTTGTTCGGTCTGTAATTGAGTCTCGGCCAGATGCTCCTGCAACAAATCAAGCTCATTGTCATCATCTGCACTAGCCAATTCTTCACTCTCACTGCGCAAACCTTGTAGTTCTTGTGCCAACTGCTTAAATCGCTGGCTGTGATGTTGTAAATTGGTTTTGGTTACATCCAATTGACGTTGTAATTCAGCTTGCTCAGCAGCCTGCACATCCCACTGTTCCTGCCACTCCTGTCTGGCTTCTTCACTGGTATGCAACACCTGCTCAGCTTCCAATAACTGTGCCTGAGCTAATTCGATATCGGGTGCTAACTGGTCTTCTTGCTGTTGCAGATGGGTCAGCTCACGACTATCGTTGCTAATCACCTGCGCAATGCGCTCTAACTGGCGCTGGGCTTCCGTATAGTCTAGCTGCCACTGTTGCTCTTGTTGGCGCTGGTGCTCCAGTGTTTGCTCCAGACGCGCTATATCAGCCCCTAAGCGATAGTATTCACTTTGACTTTCATTAAAGCTTTCCAGTGCCACCGACAATTCATCTTTTTTCACATCCAACTGGGCTACGCGAGTATTCTGCTCACTACGCTGCAGGTTAATCTCATCCTGAATACGCCCCATGCCAATACGCTGGTCCAACAATTTTTCGCGCAAGTTGCGCCATTGTATGGCCGCTAATTGTGATTTGTGGGTACGCTCTTCCTGTTTAAACTGGGTATATTGCTCTGCCGCCGCCGCCTGACGTTTTAAGGTTTCTAACTGTCGCCCCAGTTCGTCACGCAAATCTTCCAGCCGCTCCAGATTTTCCCGGGTACGCTGAATACGATTGGATGTTTCACGCCGACGTTCTTTATAGCGCGAGATCCCCGCCGCTTCTTCAATATAAACCCGCAGTTCTTCTGGCCGCGATTCAATCAGGCGCGAGATCATACCCTGCTCGATAATGGAATAACTGCGGGGGCCCAAGCCAGTGCCCAAGAATAGGTCAGTAACATCACGCCGGCGGCATTTTTGATTATTCAAGAAGTACGTTGATTGACCTTCGCGAGTTACCCTGCGTTTAATAGCAACTTCATTATAGCCGGCATATTCACCAGACAGGGTGCGATCATGGTTATCAAAGATAAGTTCTATACTGGCCTGCCCTACGGGCTGTCTGGAGGTAGAACCGTTAAAGATGACGTCGGTGGCATTTTCACCACGCAGATTTTTGGCAGAACTTTCACCCATGACCCAGCGTACGGCATCAATAATATTCGATTTGCCACACCCATTAGGGCCAACGACGGCACACAGATTACCAGGCAAATTGACCGTGGTGGGGTCAACAAAGGATTTGAAGCCAGCTAATTTTATACTTTTTAGACGCACGGATTCGGGTTACTCAATACAGCAGCCCTGTCGGGCTGGGCCAGATTACTGGCCAGAGACTATACGATCAAGAGCCAAGTCTACCACTTCTTTTGCAGCAACAGAAACAGAGTTTACCTTACCCACCAAATCACCGGTATTTTGCTTGGGTGTACCTGCTTTAGCCATATGGGCCACAATGTCCAATTGTGCAAAGTCTGCCAAATTTGTATCCGGTAGCAAGACCATAGCATTGGTCAGTTGCAGAGTCGTCGGTAAGGTATGCGGATCGATACGGGTCGCCAGTACTGGCATGGACTGGCCGGCCTTAAGCGCATAAACAAATAATACCGTTGCAGGATCACTGGGCACCTGTAAACCATTCGCCAAGCGCACACTAACTTCAATCACTGGCCCCCCTGCCGTGTCGCCTTGTTGTTGCGCAAGTTGCAAACGGGCATTGCTAATACCCGCCTGCAAGGACTGGGTACCTTCGCCATTGGTCGAGCCCGCTACTGCCTGCTCCCAAAAGCGGATGGCAGCGGCAAACTTGTCGGCCTCAAAGGCCTGAATACCTAATAGACTTAAAGCAGATACGTCGTTAGGATCAACAGCCATGGTCTCGCTTATAGCATCACTAACGCGATGGCTAAAAGTGCCATCAACAAAAAACAGGGCTTGGGCGTACTGCCCCAGTATCGCTGCCCGCTCGCGTGAACCCAAAGGGGCATACTGTTTAGCCTGTTGAAACGCCTGCAAACCCTTCTGCGATTGCTGGTTTTGCATATAATAGTTAGCCAGAATAAACCAGCCTTCTGGATTATTGGGGTTATCTTGCAGATGCGCCTGCAATTCTGTCAACAACTGTTCCCGGTTTTGTGATGTTTGCATCAAAGAGCGTGTAATCTGCATATTTTCACGCTGTTGCAGACCATTACCAGCACCCAACTCGGCATACATAAACCAACCAGCAACAGGTATCAACAAGGCCGTTGACAGCAACAAATAAGCACCACGATTATTAATATTGGGACGACTTTCCTGAGCTTGTAAATCATCTAACAAAGCCCGTTCCAATTCCGCTTCGCGCTCCGCATATTCAGTCGCGGTCAGGTTGCCAGCCGCAAGATCTGCTTGCATATCCTGCTGTTGCTGCTGAAATAGACTAATATTGTCAGCTCGATGGCTATCAGTTTGCTGTAGGCCCGATGATACGGGTCGCAGCAATGGCCACAAGGCAAACAAACTGGCCAGGGCCAACAAGACTGCAACCATACCCCAATATTCGTTCATTCACTGTTTTCCTTTTGTTGCTTAATCAGGGCATCCAGCTTTGCTCGTTCCTGGTCATTCAAAGCAACTGACGCTGTAACCTTGCCCCGCCGCATAAAAATCACCACCATAACACCTATTATCACTAGTACCACAGGCGCCAACCACAGGACCAGAGTCTGGGTTTTAAATGGCGGGTCATATAAAATAAAATCACCATAGCGCTGCACCATAAATGCGCGTATCTGGTCATCGCTTTGGCCAGCATCAACCATCAGTTTTACCTGTCGGCGCAAGTCCTTGGAGATGATGGAGTCAGAGTCCGCTAAATTTTGGTTTTGGCACTTGGGGCAGCGCAGCTCTTCTGTCAATGCATTAAAACGATCAGCCAGTTGCGGTGAAGCAAACTGATAGGTTTCAATCGCCGCCACACTCGGTGTCGACAGGCTAATCAGCAAGGTTAACCATAAGGGACATAGCCATTTACACATAGACACTATTCCTATTGGGACTGGCGGGCCATCAAGGCTTCATATTGGGGCTTTAATTGTGCCCAGGTGCGCTCATTAAGCTCACCGGTCAGCTTGTCAACAATGGTACCATCGGCGTCTACCAGATAGGTTTCCGGGGCACCAATAACGCCCAATTCGATGCCCAACTGACCCTTGGGATCATAAATGGAGAACGCATAGGGATTACCCAAGCGAACTAACCACTCCTGTGCTGGCCCACGTTGGTCATGATAATTAACGCCAATAATGCGCACTCCCTCGCGCGCCACCAGCTCGTTCAAATAAGCATGCTCGGCCTTGCAGGTTGGGCACCAGGTTGCCCATACATTGAGTAGACTGGGGGTGCCCAATATATCTGCGCGGCTTATGGCCCGCACTGGTTCAGCCAGACTCTCCCCTATAAAGTCCGGGACCTGCTGTCCCAGCAGGCTGGATTCCAGTTTATTCGGATCCTTACCCAAACCCTGATAAAGAAACAGGCCCAAACCAAAAGCAAGCAATACGGGTATCAACAATAATAGGCGCTGCCAACTAGGGTGTTTATCTTCACTCATCTTTCTATCCTTACTAACCTCGTTGACGACGATAGCGTTTATCCCAAACAGACAGACCCGCACCAATGGACATAAGCAGGCCACCTAACCAAATCCAACGTACCAATGGTTTAAAATGGATACGTATAGCCCAGGCATCATTGGCCAGAGGCTCGCCCATAGCAACATAAATATCGCGGCTAAAACCCGCATCAATAGCAGCTTCGGTCATCATCTGCTGACGCGCTTTATAGGTTCGTTTTTCAGGATACAGATAAGTATAAAATACACCATCCTGGTTAACTTTTATAATACCTTGCACAGAAGTAAAGTTGGGCCCTGAGACATTTTGCGTGCCTTCAAACACAAACTCATATTGTGCAATTTGTAACTTATCACCCGGCGCCATACGCATATCATAGTTGGCTTCATGGTGGCTGACCACAGCGATACCTACGGCTGTGACGCCAACACCAATATGAGCTAACAACATACCATAATAACCAGGATTGAGCTGGCGTAAACCACGCGCCCACCCCTTATGCCTTACCCGCCGGCTCAAATCACGATAGCTGGCAGCCAATATCCATACCAGAAGTGCCACAGCCAGAGCCGTTGCCCAGTTAAATTGACCCCCATAGGCAAAGGGAAATACCAGACCAGCAAACACAGCAAGCAACAAGGGCGAACGTATCAATTGTACTAGCTCAGTAACCGCGATGCTTTTCCACTTGGCCAGCAAACCCAAGCCCAGAGCCATCATCAAGAGGATCATCAGAGGCACAAATACGGCATTAAAATAAGGTGGCCCCACGGATACCTTACTGCCGCCAAAGGCATCCAATAACAAAGGATATAAAGTTCCCAGAAGCACCACAATAGCAGCAATAATCAGCAAGATATTGTTGATCAGTAAGAAGGTTTCCCGCGACCAGAAACTGTAGCCCACGCGACTGGACACAGTGCTGGCCCGCACAGCATAAAGCACCAAGGAGCCACCAACAGTCAAGGCCAACAATACCAATATGAAAAAGCCGCGTTGCGGGTCAGCCGCAAAGGCATGCACCGAAGTCAGCACTCCGGAACGTACTAAAAAGGTACCCAACAAGCTTAAGCTAAAGGCCAGAATGGCCAAGAGAATAGTCCAGTTCTTAAACAGGCCACGCTTTTCAGAAACCGCCAAAGAATGTATAAGGGCTGTACCTACCAGCCAGGGCATAAAGGAGGCATTTTCCACAGGGTCCCAAAACCACCAGCCACCCCAGCCCAATTCGTAATAGGCCCACCAGCTACCTAAGGCGATACCCAAGGTCAAAAAGCCCCAGGCCACAATTGTCCAGGGGCGGGACCAGCGCAACCATGCAGCGTCAAACTTACCACCCAAAAGAGCCGCAATAGCAAAGGCAAAGGCCACAGAAAAGCCCACATAACCCATATACAAAGTAGGTGGATGTACGATCAGCCCAAAGTCCTGCAATAAGGGGTTAAGGTCAGCACCCTCAGAGGGTCCTTCAGGCAGATAACGCCAGAACGGATTGGAGGTTAACAGGGTAAACAGGAGAAAACCAATGGCAATTAGCCCCATCACCGACAATACTCGTGCCAGCATAATAGGAGGTATGGATTTGGCAAACAGGCTCACCGCCATAGTCCACCAACCCAGCATCAGCACCCACAATAATAATGAACCTTCGTGACTACCCCAAACAGCACTGATTTTATATTGCACCGGCAAGGCTGAATTGGAATTAGCTGCCACATAGCGCACAGTAAAGTCATCGTTTATAAAGGCCAGAGTCAAACAGACAAAGGCCAAGGTTAAAAACACCCCTTGTCCCAAGGCCAAGGGTTTGGCCGACATAATCAGGCGCGCCTGACCTGTATAAGTACCCAGCAGAGGCAAAGTACCTAGCGCCACCCCTAAACACAAAGCTAAAATAAGGGCCAGATGGCCAATTTCTGGAATCATTGAGCAGACTCCTCAGCCTTAACACTAGCCTTATGGGCCTGATCAATAGCGGCCGTTACTTCTGGTGGCATATAGTTTTCATCATGTTTAGCCAGCACTTCATCGGCCACAAAGATACCACTGGCGAGCAGCTTGCCCTGAGCCACAATACCTTGCCCCTCACGGAACAGATCCGGCAATATACCTTCATAATTCACCTGTATATCATGGGCATAATCAGTCAGTACGAAGGTCACTTGCAGACTGTCCTGGGCTCGCTCAACACTGCCTTCTCGAACCATACCACCAGCTCGTATACGCTGTTCATAGGGAGCCTTGCCAAGGGCAATATCCGAGGGCGAGAAGAATAAATTGATATTCTGGGACAAGGCGTAAAGTACCAGCCCAACAATTAAACCAACACCGGCCAACATGGCCAGAACAAGTATAAGTTTTTTCTTGCGTTTGGGGTGCATAGCCATACTGAACTCTTGGTTAACGACGTAATTGAGACTTGATTTGTTTTACTAAACGCTGCTGACGATGTTTGGCTGCCCATATATTGCCAGCCACCAAAAGCACAAAACAGGCATAACAGAACCAGACGTAAAAACCATGACCATCCATACTGATCAGTTGCTCAAAGGAAGTGAAATACATTATTGATCCTCCAAATAGCGCGCCACCCAGGAAGCTTGCCGTTCCTGGTCAAGAATCTCATTGCGGGTACCTTGTACCACGAGCCAGGCACACAAACAATAACAACCCAGCACCATAAATAATAACGGCATATACATCTCCGGTGGCATGCTGGGTTTGGCGGTCAGGGTAAAAGTGGAGGCCTGATGCAGTGTATTCCACCACTCCACAGAGTACTTGATAACCGGGATATTGATACTACCAATAATAGCCAGAATAGCTGTGGCACGACCCGCCACCGAACGATCAGCAATGGCTTGGTTAAGGGCCATCACACCAGTATACAAAAATAGCATAATCAGGGTCGAGGTCAGCCGTGCATCCCAGACCCAGTAGGCACCCCAGGTAGGCTTACCCCAGATAGCACCGGTAATAAGCGCCAAGGCAGTAAAGCTGGCGCCCACCAAAGTACAGGCGCGGGCCACCATAAAAGCCACTTTCATTTTCCAAATCAGGCCTATAGCACCAGTAACACCCATCATCAAAAAGATAGACTGTGACAGGATGGCAGCTGGCACGTGTACATACATAATACGGAAACTATTGCCCTGTTGATAATCAGCAGGGGCATAAAGTAAGCCCCACACCAATCCGCATACAATGAATAGCAAAGCCAGCGCCGCAAACCAGGGTTGCAGGCGTGCGCCAAAGTCAAAAAACCACTTCGGCGAAGCCATTTGATAAAACCACTTCGGCAGGTGCCAATTATCAAACCAACTCATGTATTAATCCTTAACCATCATCTTCTTTATTAACCCTGCATCTGGCCTATTTTTAAGGCCGTTGCCGCCGCCCAGGGCGTCACCATAAGCGCAAATACCAGCATGGCCCCTAAATAGGCCAAATAGCCTGCTACGGGCATGCCTTGAGCGGCTGCAGCCACTGCACCTGTGCCAAATAATAGTACCGGAATATATAACGGCAATACCAGTAACGAAATCAACATGCCACCGGTTTTCACCCCTGTCACCAAGGCCGCACCAACCGCCCCGAATAAACTTAACGTAGGCGTACCCACCAATAAGCTCAATAATAAAGCCGGCATAGCCTCTGTGGGCAAAAATAACATGGTAGCGACCACTGGCGAGAGCAACACCAATGGCAGGCCACTAACCAACCAATGCACAACCACTTTGGCTAATACCAAAGCCCAAACTGGTTGTGGTGCCAGCAATAACTGCTCCAAGCTACCATCAGCAAAATCAGCCTTAAATAAGATATCCAGGGATAACAAGGTTGCCAGCAATGCCGCTACCCACACCACCCCTGCTGCGGCCTGACTGAGCAGTTTGGCTTCCGGGCTTACCCCCATCGGAAACAGGGCCACAACCAGCACAAAAAACACCAAAGGATTGACCATTTCTGCCGGATAACGCATAACCAGTAATAAATCACGGCGGATGATGGATAGCACAAATGACATCATAAGGCAGCCTCCACGGCAGCACTTAAATCCAAAATTTTTACATTATCCAACAGCAGATCCTGATGACTGGTAAGCACAATAGCACCACCAGTGCGCAAATGCTCGACAAACCACCTTTGCTCATCCATCACACCCTGTTGATCCATAGCGGTCAAAGGCTCGTCCAGTAACCATAATGGAGCAGGGTTGAGATGCAATCTGGCTAATGCTATCCGTCGCCTTTGCCCAGCTGATAATTGTGCTGCCAAAGACTCTTCATAGCCTCGTAAACCGACTTTTTCCAAGGCCGCATAACGTTGATTTTCAGTACTGGAGACCGTTAATGCCGTCAACCATGACAAGTTCTCGTTAGCGCTTAGCTGGTCCTTAATAGACAGCTTATGGCCGATATAAAGTAATTGCTTACCCGTTGGGAAGCTAACCTGTCCCTGATCCACAGGCAATAAGCCCGCCAGTTGTCGCAATAGGCTGGTTTTACCGGCCCCATTGGGGCCTTTGATATGCCAAATTTCTCCCGCCTTTACGGTGAACTGCAGGCCAACAAACAGGCTGCGTTCATCACGCTCACAGGCAAGCTGGTCTACCTGTAGAAGAGTAGGCGGCGTGGTAGATTGCATGGTGGTGAATACTTCCGCGTACAAATGATCATTACTCAATGGCGCTATTATAACCGTTAACCAGTCAGAGCACAGCCAGAGGCCTATGCAATATTAAATAAAAATAGGATCCACGTCATGGATTGAAATATTAAGCCTTAGTGAAAGACTTTGCACGAACCGGGATTTTGTACTGTAACAAGGCAAATGTTGACGCCAAAGTTTAGCTTATCTGATAAACAACCTATTGCACAGATTTCTAACCCCGTCACAGGACCAAATAACCAGCGGGCAAAGGCTCCTTGCCAGTCACTTTATACACCAATATTCCGCCACCCAGCATATATGCCGAATATAGGGCATCCTGAGGCAAGAACATAGAGTACTATGGTATTACTTCCCACAAGGGAATCTGGTGACGTTGGCGCAACAGCTGAGTCAGTAACAGATCGTAAGCCTGCACCCCTCGCGCCAAATGGTTATAGCGTGAAGGCACCTGCCCAGTCGCACTGGCATTGCGGAACTGGGTATCAATAGGAATCACAGAGTTGGCCACCCGTTCACCAAATTCAGCTCGAATGGTACGCAAGCTTTGTACAGATGGCTTAGTGCGTCGATCATACATGGTGGGTACCACCAGCGTATGCAGAGGCTGGCGCCGGGAAGCTAACAACAGGGACAGGGTGTTAGCCATGCGCAACAGACCTTTAATCGCCAGAAACTCAGTCTGCACTGGTATCAATAATAATTCACAGGCTGCCAAGGCATTGACCATAGTGATGCCTAACACTGGTGGGCTATCCAGCAGCACATAATCAAACTGATCGTCTAGGCTTTGCATAGCTTTATGCACGACCAGACCTAAACCTGTAAAGCCTGCCGTCTGACGTTCAAGGGTGGCCATGGAGCTGGATGCTGGCAGTAAGGTTATACCGGGCTCTGTGGTAGCTAGGAGCAGTTGTTCAACTGGCGGAGGCTGGGTCTGAAATAAGTTATAGACAGACTGTTCCAGCCGTTCGGGGTCATGACCAAAATAGTCGGTAAGGGAAGCATGAGGATCCAAATCCACAACCAGTACGCGTGCATCCTGCTGTGCCAGCAGACCAGCCAAGGTAACAACAGTGGTCGTTTTACCTACCCCACCCTTTTGGTTAGCGATAGCCCAAACTTGCAATATGCTCTCCTTTAATTAAACAACAGCAACTTTAACACCGACAGCGGTCAGCGACATACAGCCATAATAACCTTGCACGTTTGCTACAGAAGGTTAGCCGCGACCAGACTTCATCTGCACGTACATCAAGGCTGTAGTAATGGCATCCCCAAGTGCTGTATGGCGCCCTACTACGGGTATTTGTAACTGTTTGGCTATATCATCAAAGCCCAGTTTCATCTCACAGTCGTGCATGGCTCTGGCACTCAGACGACGCCTGAACAGGCTGACAATATCAATACTACGATTAGGCATACCAAACCCAAACAGGGGCCGCATAGACTTGTCCAATACGGCCAGATCATAAGCAATGTAATAACCCAGCACAGGCCGATTACCAACAAATTCAAGTAATTTGCGTAACGCTTCTTCCAAAGGCAAGCCATCTGCTAAATCAACACGGCGCAAAAGATGTACTTTTACTGATTCCGCCGGCAAATTAGCTGGCGCCTGAATAGTGATTGCTAAACCAGTGCTGGTCTTGACTCGATTTGCCTTAATAATGACTGCACCAATAGACAGTATCTCCGCCTGTTTGACATCCATACTGGTGGTCTCGATATCCAGAGCTACGACCTCATCACCCCTATAAGGCGCAAATAAACTACGCCACTTTGCCTGACCTTTGCGGCGACCGTACTTCAAGCGATCTTGGAAACGGCGTATATGTCGTCGCAAATACATTACAAACCACTCCCGAATTGATAACGCAACGCCAAGTGTTTTTTAAACTCTTTAACCACATGAAAAGCCTGCCGCAAAGTATCTTTTTCCAGACGATCCAAATCATTAAGGTCAATCCTATTCTGTAACCCAGGCTGCTGGGTATCGACACCCAAACGACCCAATTCTGCTTTCACCCGTAACAAGTGGAAAACGCCAAAGGCTTCCTGTAGTTCGTTACCCATGCGCTGTGGCAAGACACCAATATCAACCAATGCAGCAATACGAGCAAAGGTATTGTGGTCAGCAATTTGATACTGTAACGCCATAGTTCGAATACCGTGAACAATAGGAAATATACCACCCCGTTTTAAATCAACCCCATTACTGCGCTCGCGAATACTGCCCAGTATGGTCAAAGGGGTATCAAACACTGTGGCTACTTTTGCAAAAGCAGACAAAAAACGCCGGTGCTGTTGTATTTCTTTAAAAAACCAGTTGCGACTGGTTTTATATAAAGCCGGGTTGCCCGCCACCGGGGCAGCATCAACAACAATAGATAACTTGAGAATGCTATCTTCATCAGCAAGGCTAACCCAGTCCTGCATACGTTTGGTCCACTCACTAATAGGTTGTACCCAAAACGGATTGCTCACCATAACATTGCCTGGGCAGGCGGGAAAACCAATATCCTGTAGAACGCGTGTATATTCACGCATTATTTCCGGCCCCTTGGGCCAATCCAGACCATCGCGCATAATCAAGCCGTTATCCTGATCTGTTTTGGTAATTTGTTCACCTCGGCCTTCACTGCCCATCACGACTAAACACACATGTGGGATAACGTCCTCGGGCACTAGCAAATGAAACAACTTGGCCATTAGACGTTTATTCAAAGCCGCCAACAAATCCATGAGAAAACGGACCTTTACTCCTTGTGTATGCAAAGACCGGATCAGGGCTTCCATATCAGCGGCAGTTGCAGCCAGCTCTTCAACACTGCCCGCCCGCTCAATGCGCATGCCCACCACATGAGAATGGCTGGAGAAGAAACTCAGAGCCTCTGCCAGTTCCACTACACCGCGTAGTTGACCATTGGCCATGACCACTACGCGATCAATATCATGCCGGGTCATGCGCACCAGAGCATTGAACAGATAGTCGCCAGCCTCAACGGTAATCAGGCGATAGTTAGCAATATCTTTGACGGGTGTAGAAGTGGGTAGTTTATCCAGCACCAGAGCATTCAATAAGTCAGTGCGTGTCACCATCCCATAGCGCTTACCTCGCTGCACCAGGGCGCTGTCTGCTCTTTGCTCACGCATAAGACGCGTTGTATGCTCAATATCAGACTTAGCATCAACCACCAGCGCCGTACGCATACAGGAAGTATCCACCGTCGCCAACATAAACTCAGCCATATCCAGATCAGGGTTGTTGTTTGCCAACAAGTCCTGTTGCACCGACAGGTTATTAAAGTAGTCACCGAAGTGGTTATTGCGGTAAATCAGCTCCAGCAGGTGTTTGGCCGGCAGGATATAACAAATGGTTTCTTCATCGGCAACAAAATCATGCAGTGCCTTACCGCGGATAGCTGACCAGGCACCAAAATAGTCTTCAACACCATAATGCACCAAGGTGTGACTGGAATTTTGGTCCTGTGCCTCTAATTCACACACAAAACCCTTAAGAATAAGGTGTAAGCCTTCTGATGCTCCACCGCCGGTGATGATCGTCTCACCTTTCTGAAAATAACCCACATCCATATGGTCGGCCATATAGCTCAGTTCCTCGGCATTGAGCAAACTAAAGGGCACGACTCGCGTATTAATATTTTGTAGCAAACTCATGCTTGGCTAGCCGACATAATTGATTGATGTTAGGAAATATCTGGCGGATATAACCCGAACTGGCATGAGCTGCTTGGTAGCGATCTGTATTACATACGTTGGTTTCAAAACATTATCCGGTTTTATGCCTGCACTACTTGATTAGTACTACTTGGTTAGTAATAGGCCGAACCCTGATTACGGGGCACACGAATATCCTGCACCATTTGCTGAATTGCTTTCGGTGGAGGCGGCGTTAGATGTGACACAATATACGCTATAAGGAAATTCAGCAACATCCCCATGGCGCCAAACCCCTCGGGTGAGATACCGAACAGCCACTGATCTGGAGTGCCACCCATAAATTTAAAATAAATAATATAAGCCAAAGTCGAAATCAGGCCTATAAGCATACCGCTAATGGCACCATACTTATTCATACGTTGATAGAAAATACCCATAATGATGGCAGGGAAAAATGACGCACAAGCCAAACCAAAAGCCATAGCCACCACCGCTGCCACATAACCTGGCGGATTCATACCTAAATAACCAGCCACCAATACACTAATCATAGCAGCAATACGAGCTATACTCAGCTCCTGACTATCGGTAATTTGCGGGCGCAGGGTACTCTTCACTAGATCGTGCGATACCGCCGTGGCAATAACCAACAGCAAGCCAGCAGCCGTAGACAAGGCCGCTGCCATAGCACCTGCTGCCACTAGGGCTACCACCCATTTGGGCATATCAGCCACTTCAGGGTTAGCCAGCACCATAATATCCGGGTCCACATAGAGTTCATTAGCAAATGGTTGTTGTTGTGGATCAAAATCACCTGCGCTGGGGTTCATAACAGGTCGGGTATTATTAAACATGCTCCGGCTCACAGGATCATCAGCCACATCCCAGAAATCAGGGCGCTGATCTTTGCCAGTAAAGGCACCACCAGCAGCATACTGCAGCCGACCATCCCCATTATGATCATACCAGGCAATCAAGCCTGCTGTTTCCCACTTCTGGAACCAGCTTGGCATGGCTCCATATTCCGTGCCCTGTCCGTCAATACCATTGACGGTCTCAATAAGATTAATACGCCCAAAGGCCCCTACGGCCGGGATGGATATATAAAGCACAGCAATAAAGGCCAGCGCCCAGGCTGCAGAGATACGCGCATCACGCACTCGAGGCACAGTAAAAAAGCGCACAATAACATGTGGCAAGCCAGCCGTGCCAAACATTAAAGCCGCGGTTATAAAAAAGATATCAACACTACTCTTGCTACCCTCGGTGAAGCTGGAAAAACCTAACTGCTCGACCAAACCATCCAGATGATCAAGCACATATACACCCGACTCCAGGGTTGCTCCTAGTCCCGTTAAAGGCAATAGGTGACCGGTCATGGTAAAAGTCAAAAATAGTGCCGGCACATTGAAAGCAAAGATCATCACGCAATACTGAGCCACCTGAGTATAGGTAATACCTTTCATGCCACCAAGTACAGCATAAATAAACACCACAGCCATGGCAATAATGATACCGGTTTCAATCTCTACCTGCAGAAAACGCGAAAATACAATACCCGTACCGCGCATTTGACCAGAAACGTAGGTAAAGGAAATAAACAACAGGCAAATAACCGCTACTACACGCGCCACGTTGGAGTAGTAACGATCGCCAATAAAGTCTGGTACGGTAAATTTACCAAACTTACGCAAATAGGGTGCTAATAATAGAGCCAACAACACATAACCACCGGTCCACCCCATCACATAACCACTGGCATCATAGCCGGCCAGAGAAATCACCCCCGCCAGTGAAATAAAAGAAGCCGCTGACATCCAGTCCGCCGCAGTTGCCATCCCATTAGCCAATGGTGTGACGCCACCACCCGCAACATAAAAATCGTGCGTTGTCGCTACTCTGCTCCAAAAAGCAATGCCAATATAAATAACAAAAGAGCAAGCTATAAAGATATAGGTAAGAAATTCAATACTCATGGTCTTATCCGGAATGTCGCTGGGTTTACGGCTTATTCGTGTACATCAAATTCATTGTCCAGGCGATTCATGCGCCAGGCATAAGCAACTGTCAGTAAACAAAAACACAGCACACTACCCTGATTGGCAAACCAATAGCCAAGCTTGAAACCAAACACCTGAAACTGGTTGAGAATATCAGCAAATAGAATACCGGCCCCAAACGACACTAAGAACCAAATGATAAGATAAATGACGATAATTTGTAGATTACGGCGCCAATATTGCTGCGCCAAATTTTGATGTTGCATAGTTAACCTTTGTTATTATTGTTTATTGAAGAACAATATATCATGATTAAGGTTTGGTACAATGCCCTGACTTGGCATGCCAGTGAAATATGCCTTGCTTGACATTAGCACAAGATCAATAAAACTGACGGTATACGCCAGTTTGCAGTAGATAAATGGGTATTTTGAGGCAATTGTTAAGATTTTATCAGTGGGCATAATGGTGTTGCGAAACTGCCTAGCATCATATTGAGAACAATAATCAGCGTGTGAATCTATTTATCATCATAGGATAGCAACGAATGATAATCTCTAACAAGTTAATTTTAAAACATTTATTGGATTTTCCAAAATAATTCCCCAATAAACTTGGCTTTTTAATCAAGTATAAAAGCCATCCAATACTGGGCATATGGAGCACTAGTTTATGCTGGACACCTGGGTAATACTGATTATCTCTGTCGCTTATGTCGGTCTGCTGTTTACCCTGGCCTATTATGGTGATAACCAGAGTCAAAAAACACAAAAACGCATTAGCAAACCGGTTATCTACAGCTTGTCTTTGGCCGTATACTGTACCTCTTGGACATTTTATGGCTCCGTATCCAGGGCCACGCAAGGTTGGGATTTTTTATCTATTTATCTGGGCCCCATATTGCTGTTTATTGTTGGTTGGGGGCTACTCTACAAGATTGTCCTGATTGCCAAACAGGAAAATATCACTACCATTGCCGACTTTATCGCCTCCCGCTATGGTAAAAGCCGCAGTTTAGCGGTCTTGATCACAACCATGGCAACACTGGGTATTCTGCCCTATATTGCTCTGCAACTTAAAGCCGTGGCCCAAAGTTTTGATATTATGGTAGCTAATGTCGATACTATTGCCGGTCAAAATGATACGGCCTTGGCAGTGGCTATTTTTATGGCCATCTTTGCCATCCTCTTTGGTACCCGTCATCTTGACGCCTCCGAACATCACGAAGGTATGGTGTTGGCCATAGCCTTCGAATCATTGATCAAATTAATCGCCTTTGTTGCCGTAGGCCTGTATGTCATTTTTATCGTATTTGACGGTGTGGCAGGGCTCAACCAGTATCTGGCACAAAGTGACATGATCAACAAAATGAACTCGTTTAACTCTCTTAAGGTCAGCTTTTTAACCGAAACACTGCTGGCCATGTGCGCCATACTATGTTTACCACGCCAATTTCAGGTAGCGGTGGTAGAAAACACCGACCCGCGGGATATTCGTACCGCCCGCTGGATGTTTCCTACCTATCTGCTGGTGTTCTGCATATTTATGTTACCTATCGCGGCTGCCGGCAATATGATGTTTGCTGGCACCGGTGTCGCTTCTGATACCTATGTGTTGATGGTGCCACTAATGAATGGGGCCACCAGTTTGGCCACTTTGGCATATATTGGCGGCTTATCGGCTGCTACAGGTATGGTCATCGTCGCCACGATTTCCATTAGCACCATGGTGAGCAATGACATTATTATGCCTCTGGTGTTTAAGCTTTCTCCTCTGGATCCCAACCGTGACAAAGATATAGGTCAATTGCTGTTAAAAATACGCCGCATCACCATTGTCGGAATTCTGCTGGCGGCTTATGGCTACTTCTCCCTGATCGGTAACAATAACAGCTTGGTTTCTCTGGGCTTAATTGCTTTTGTGGCGGTAGCCCAATTCGCTCCGGCACTGATTGGTGCCGTATTTTGGCGACGTGGTAACCGTTACGGCGCCCTTACTGGCTTAAGCGTGGGGTTTTTTATCTGGTGTTATACCCTGCTGATACCATCGTTAACCAGTGTTGGTATTGGTATCGAAAATCTGCTCCAACATGGTCTTTTCGGCATTAGCTGGCTGCGCCCCACGGCACTGTTTGGCATTACAGGGCTTGACCCAATCAGCCACGCTACCTTGCTATCACTAAGCCTCAATGGTCTGGCGTATTTCTGGTTTTCTCGTGCCACAGAAGCACGCTTGCAGGACCGGATTCAGGCAGATCACTTTGTTGACTTACGTATTAGCGGCTCGGCAGAAGGTACCCCATCAGGTTTTGATAATGCCCGTTTTATCGACCTGCAAACCTTATGTGAGCGTTTTCTGGGTAGCACTCGAACGCGCGATGCCTTCCAGAATTTTGCCCGCCAATCTGGCCAGCCACTGCATCCCAATGCCCCTATTAGCCAAGCATTGATCAACTATGCTGAGCGCATGTTGGCTGGGGTTATTGGTGCCTCGTCAGCACGCATTATTTTAGCCTCCAGCCTCAAAGGGAAGGAAATGCAGCTGGGGGACGTGGTCTCTATCGTTGATGAGGCTTCCGAGGTATTTAAATTTAACCGCTCCATGCTGCAATCTACTATAGAAAACGTGGATCAGGGCATTAGTGTGGTGGATAAGGATATGCAACTAGTCTGCTGGAACCAACGTTATGTGGAAATGTTTCAGTTCCCGGAAGGCCTGATTAGTCTGGGTCGTCCCATTGCCGAAGTTATTGCCCACAATGCTGCCCAAGGAGACTATGGTGAGGGCGAGATAAACGCTATGGTTACCAAGCGTCTACAAGTATTGCAACAAGGGCGCACTCATTCGCATCTGCGCTATCGTAAGGACGGCCGCGTGCTAGAGGTACGCGGTAATGCCATGCCCGGTGGTGGTTATGTCAATACTTATCTGGATATCACCGCCTATAAACGCACCGAAAAAGCCCTGCAGGAAACGAATGAGACACTGGAAACCCGAGTTAATGAACGCACCAAAGAACTGTCCATAGCCAACAGCCAGCTATCCTCTGCTAAAACCATAGCAGACCAGGCCAATCAGAGCAAAACCCGTTTTCTGGCTGCGGCCAGTCATGACCTGCTACAACCACTTAACGCCGCTCGACTCTTCTCCTCTGCCCTGTCACAGAAATACCCACAAAGCGAGTTGGCAGATACCCTGGGGCATCTGGATGACTCTCTTGGTGCAGCTGAGGAACTTATTTCCACACTCATTGATATTTCTAAACTGGACGCTGGGACTTTGCAACCGACTCTTTCCCATTTTGCCATTAATGATATCTTCCAAAAACTCGATGCTGAATTAACGGTAATGTGTAAGGAAAATGGCATCGAATTCCATCATGTGCCCAGCCGCCATATTGTTTATAGTGACCAGAATCACTTGCGCCGTATTATTCAAAACTTTCTTACCAACGCCGTACGCTACACACCCAAAGGCAAGGTCTTACTGGGCTGTCGCCAACGTGGTAAACAGCTGGAAATTCAGGTCTGGGATACCGGCGTAGGCATTCCATCTCAAAAACTGCATGAGGTGTTTGAAGAGTTTAAACGTTTAGCGCACCCGGCCACCAACGAGATCAGAGGCTTGGGTTTGGGGCTGGCTATCGCCAATCGTACAGCACGCATGCTCAATCACCAGCTCAAGGTCAATTCCTGGCAAGGCACAGGCAGTGTGTTTAGCATACTGGTGCCTCTTGGAGACCCGGACAAACTGTGCCAGCCAACACCTGTGGACGCTACAGCAGAGCGCAAAGCCAGTAGCCCCTTAGCTGGGCTAAAAGTGCTCTTTATTGATAACGAAGAGCCTATACTGGAGGGTATGCGTCAATTACTTGAAGGCTGGGACTGTCATTTAGTCACCGCCATTGACGTATCTCAGGCTCTGGAATTAATGTCGGCCAATGAATTCGACCCGGATGTGGTACTGGTGGACTATCATTTAAATCAAGACGCCACGGGGATTGAAGCTCTGGCCCGAGTAAGGGAAATCTATAATCGTCCTATCCCTGCCGCTTGTATTACTGCTGACCGCACAGAAGAAGTGATGGCAACGATTCGCCAAGCCAATGCTTTTGTTTTGCATAAACCGGTAAAACCCGCACCCCTGCGCGCTATACTAGGCCAGCTACAAACTAAAGCAAAAGTTTATAGGCTGGAGGATCAGTAGGGGCTACTGGTTTACCTGCTGATCCTGAGGGTGCTCAATCTGCAAACGGCTGGCCGCTATCACAGCCTGCGTGCGACTGTACACACCCAGTTTGCGCAAAATGGCTGTTACATGGGCCTTGATAGTCGCTTCCGACACTTCCAGTTCGTAGGCAATCTGCTTGTTCAACAAACCTTCAGTGAGCATAATCAGCACTTTAAATTGCTGTGGTGTCAGGGTAGCCAATTGCTCGGCAAACTTATTGTCTTCAGCATCCGCTACCGCATCCATAGCCGGCAAATCGGCTGGCAACCAGACTTCGCCATTTAATACTTCACCAATGGCTTCCACAATCGTCTCCATTGATGAAGACTTAGGGATAAAGCCCGTCGCACCAAACTGCACAGCTCGGTGCATGACATTAGGCTGCTCGTTACCGGACACGACGACTACCGGCAAGGATGGAAAATGGTTACGCAAATAGATCAGACTGGAAAAGCCATTAGCACCGGGCATATGCAAATCCAGCAGCACCAAGTCTATATCATCGTGTACATACTGTTCCAACTGTTTTAGGCTCTCCACTTCCAGTATACGCGCACTGTCGACAGCCCCTGTTAATGCCTGTTTAAGGGCAGCTCGAAACAAGGGGTGATCGTCAGCAATAATAATGGTGTGATGCACACAAACCTCTCTCAACCGGGTTAACAATTAACAAAAAGAAACCTAATACACAACGAGAATAGAACAAAATGCTTGGCGGGGAAAGAGCCAGCTATAAAAATGTTTGACAACAGAGCCAGAGACTGAGGCAAATCGGCCATAGACAAGCACTGCAAAATTTGTCATTGCAGGCACAGCAACGTGGCAATCTTTAAGCTGTTCAGTTGATTAGCCAGAGATTACTTTGCTACACCCGCAATGATATATTTACGCGTTTTTCAGACCTTGCCCGAGCTATAATCTAGCGGTTACACCGATTATCAATCAAATCATCAACCACACTTGGGTCTGCCAGGGTAGAGGTATCACCCAGTTCCCCGAAATCATTGGCAGCAATCTTACGCAAAATACGGCGCATAATCTTGCCTGAGCGAGTCTTTGGCAGTCCGGGAGCAAGCTGGATAAAGTCTGGTGAAGCAATAGGACCAATATCAGCACGCACCCAGTTACGCAGTTCCAGCATCAAGTCGTCAGTCATAGCATAACCGTCTTTTAAGGTAACATAACAGTAAATCCCCTGCCCCTTGATATCATGGGGGTAACCAACCACTGCCGCCTCGGACGTAGCCTTATGAGCAACCAGCGAACTTTCGATTTCTGCGGTTCCCATACGGTGACCTGAGACATTTAGCACGTCATCGACCCGCCCGGTAATCCAATAATAACCATCTTCATCACGCCGCGCACCGTCGCCAGTAAAATAGTAGTTTTTAAAGGTGGCGAAATAGGTTTCTTCAAAACGCTCGTGGTTACCCCAGATAGAACGGGCCTGACCCGGCCAGCTATCGATAATAACCAAATTGCCTTCTGCAGCGCCATAGATGAGGGCACCTTCATTATCAACCAGGGCTGGCTGCACACCAAAAAATGGCAGGGTGGCAGAACCCGGCTTGGTAGCAACAGAACCGGGCATGGGCGTAATCATATGACCCCCTGTCTCCGTTTGCCACCAGGTATCGACAACAGGCGCCGTGCCATTGCCAAATACCTTGCGGTACCATTCCCAAGCTTCCGGGTTGATTGGTTCCCCCACAGAGCCCAACAGGGAAATACTCGATAAATCAGCATCACCAAGTACATCATCGCCATGCTGCATCAGTGCACGAATAGCCGTGGGCGCCGTATAAAACTGGTTGACCTTATGCTTGGCAATCACCTCACCAAAACGAGCATTACTTGGGTAGTTAGGCACCCCTTCAAACATCAGCGTTGTCGCCCGGTTAGCCAGGGGCCCATAGACAATATAACTATGCCCGGTAATCCAACCCACATCTGCTGTGCACCAGTAAATATCACCCGGCTTATAGTCAAACACATACTTGTGGGTCAAGGACGCCCACACCAAATAGCCACCACTAGTGTGTTGCAAACCTTTTGGTTGACCCGTGGAGCCAGAGGTATAGAGAATAAACAGTGGGTCCTCGGCATTCATTACTGCCGGCTCATGCACATCTGAGGCGGGTGCAACAATATCCTCATACCAAACATCGCGACCAGCAACCCAGGCAACAGGGTTACCCGTGCGCTTGACTACCACCACCTTTTCCACACAGTCCAAATCAGCAATGGCTGTATCAACATTGGCCTTGAGGGGAATACTGCGTCCACCACGTATACCTTCATCAGCGGTAATAATGATATTGCTGTTGGCACCGGCCACCCGCCCCGCAATCGCATCAGGAGAAAAACCACCAAAGATGACCGAATGTACTGCGCCAATACGGGCACAGGCCAGCATAGCTACCGCTGCTTCTGGCACCATAGGCATATACAAAGTAATCACATCACCCTTTTTCGCCCCTTCGGCCAACAAAGCATTACTGAATTTACATACTTCAGCATGTAGTTCACGATAACTGATATGACGTGAATCAGCAGGGTCATCACCTTCCCAAATAATGGCTATATCATCACCATGCTCGGCTAAATGACGATCCAAACAGTTAGCTGCAACATTTAGTTGACCATCGGCATACCACTGGATATCAATCTTACCCGGAGCAAATGATGTCTGTTTGATATGGGTAGGTGCTTTAATCCAGTCCACCGTATCAGCCTGCTTCCGCCAAAAGCCTTCAGGGTCTGTTATAGATTCTTGATACATAGCTGCACGGGTATCTGCATCTGCCCAGGTATTGGCAGCCACTTGTGGGTCTACGGGATAGGTTTTCACTTCGCTCATGCTCGTTTCCTAACTGATGTAATTGTTAAATTTTTTAGCATATTGCCAGAATGATTATAGTTATACCAAGCCTTATCAAAATAATGAATAATACTTTGGCCTACACTTTATCTGATCCTGACCAGATAACTTGGCCAAACAATATTACGCTTATCCATACCACATAAAGAATGGACTCAAAATGCTGGTTTATCAAATATCAAACATGCGAGATATAACCATGACCTTGAACCCATCCAACCTGTTGCCATAAGTGGCACTGGCAATGACGGATTTGTAAATTTGCTTAGATCTTCCTTATGCATCAGAGAAGTCTGCAGCCAACATCAAATTAACACTTTCATGCAATTCACTATAGACAATAACTACTGTGCCCTGTTGCAATTGTTGTTTCAATTGTGCCACCTTGTCGGCCAATGATGTTTCTACTTGCCCATAGTCTGTACCATCACGGCTGGCATATTCTTGCAGCAGGCTATCAAGGGTGGCCGTTGGCAATTGCTGCCAGGGGATAATCATCGATTTACCAAGCGTGTGACACTAGTTCATTATGACGCGCCCAGCAAAGCTGCATAATACGCACCTGATCCTCTGCCTGGGTCACATCCAAACCCAATTCAAAGCCCAAATCCTGTAAATCTTCACGCCAGTAGTCGCCGCAAACTTGCGCCAGATCAGCCGTCTGATCACTCCACTCAAATGAAGGGTGGATATCGATGGCATCAGCTATTAGTGCAAAACTGTTAACAGGTGTGAAATCAGCGTGGCACAACACCCATTGGCCATCCAGATCATCATTCATTTCCAGCATCACATCTTTGACTGAATGGCCTTGGGACAATATGATGTCTCGGTCTAAATGATCGCTGTAACACAGTTCACTGGGCCAATCGTCGGCCGGTAACACCAGACTGCTTTTGATACTGCCATCGGCCAAACTCCAAGCGCAAGCCACTGGGTAGTGAGGCGCTTCTGGGCTGGTTTCTATAGCTAGAAAAGTAGCACAATCCATAACTTGTTTTCTCTCAATTGCAGTTTATAAATATACAGGAGCCAAGTTTAGGATATAAGCCAATTGTGTCAAGTCTTAGCAAGCCCCTGCAGCAACACAAGTGCCACTTGGCGTATAGACCAGCTGCCCGGCGGTATTATAACTGGGGGTTAAAATATAAGTATAACCGCCAGCAGCACTGGTACCTGTGCCAGTAATTAGGGCTGTAGTAGGGCTAATGGTCACCGTGGCGGTGTTCACTGTGGCCGCTGGCGCTTGCAGTGCCACTTCAGTGTACGAATCACAGGCTGTCAGGTTCTGCCCGGCAGCCATTAAACAGGCCGCCTGTGATATCCGCACCGCCTGGGACTGTTGCACTACCTCCATAAAACGGGTTTGTTGCATATAGTTTTGATAGGTCGGCACAGCAAAGGCCGCCAGAATACCAATCAGAGCCACCACCAAGAGTAGTTCCAACAGGCTAAAGCCAGTTGCTGGATGTCTGGCATAATCATATGTTGTTTGGTAATGGATCTTCCATAATGGTTTTTCAAAGTGCATGACAACCTCCTGTCGTCAGTTTATAAATCCTCTCTAGGGTTTAGCACGCCAGTGGAAACATCATTTTCCTGATCATCACCAACAATGGCATATTCTTCTTGCGCCCAGGCCCCTAAATCTATTTTTTGACACCTTTCGCTACAAAAGGGCCGAAATGGATTATCACTGCGCCATGGCAGATTATTCCGGCACTGGGGACAGGGATATTCACGCATATTCAGATTCCGCCAAGGTGAGTAAACATTGATGAAGCTGTTCCACTTCTTTGTGCAGATAAGCCAAGTCACGGGTATTATCCACAACCATATCAGCCGCAGCCAAACGCTCCTGTCGTGGCATCTGGGTGTCCATAATTGCCTCAATCTGCGCCACACTGCTGGCGTCACGACTACTGGCTCTGGCCGACTGCTGGCTGGTTTTGGCATCCACGACAATAACCTTTTGCACCAGTTGTTGTTGCTCTGTTTCCAGTAACAAAGGCGATACCAGTACCCCATAGGGTGTTTCAAGGTGATCTAATTGCAGCTTGATGCGAGCTTGTATCAGCGGGTGTAGCAAGCTTTCCAACCAGGCTTTAGCCTGCTTGTCAGAAAAAATAATCTGGCGCAGTTCAGAACGTCGTAAATAACCTTTTTGATCCAATAAATGGGAACCAAAATGCTGGGCAATGCTCCCTAGAGCATGCGTGTCGGGCGCTACCACCTCACGCGCCACCACATCCGCATCAACCACGCCAACACCTAACCCAGCCAATATATCTGCAACCTGGGTTTTACCGCTCCCGATACCACCAGTTAAACCAACAATTAAAGTCATTAGGTCTCCAATAAAACACTTGCGGTCACGCCTGCATTTCTCCTGCGCGTAACGGCAAGCACATTGTAACATCCAAACCATCATAATAGACTGCCCATTTGCATTAAAGGCAGATAGATGGCAATCACCAAACCACCCACCAAAACCGCCACACAAGCAGTAATCAATGGCTCTAATAACTGGCTTAAGCGCTCTATTTGGTCAGATAGCTGAGCTTCAAGTTGTTGACTTATATGCTGACAGACCGACGCCAGATCGCCTGTGCGCTCAGCCAAGCGTAACATCACCACCTGCGATTCTTGGCAGCCGGCTTGAGCAAAGGCCTCAGACAAGCCCACACCAGTGGCTAACAGCTGTCTGGTTATTTGCAATTGTTGCGCCACTGTGACACTACGACAGGCCTGCTGGCATTGTTCCAGAGCGGCTAAAATAGGCACCCCACTCATCTGGCTGCTAGCCAACAACTGCATAACAAAATACTCATTTTGAAGTTTATAAATGGGACTCCAAAAGGGTATCCACGCAGGTATTCTGCGGCCTAGCGCCTGCCCATAGTGCGTCGAAAAAAACAGCCCACCCAACAATAACACCACCCCACCAGCAGTTAGCAAATGGTGGCCAAACTGCAGCAGCCAATCAGACAAGGCTAATAACCAGCGAGTAGCTGTTGGCATACTCGTCCCCCCAACTTGTACAAGGCTAACAATATTGGGTACCAACAGCGATAAGATAACCACACACACAGCAACGCCTGCCAATAGGGTAATGCCTGGCATCAGTAGGCTGCGTTTTAATCGCTTCGTCATAGCTATAGTCTGCCGTTGCTGTTGCACTATCTGCCCCATGGCTTTACCAATATTGGCTTGCCTCTCACCGGCGGCTAACAAAGCTATCTGATAAGTAGGTAAAAGTCGGTGTTGAGCAAGAATACTGGCCAGCTGATAGCCTTGCTGCAATTGATCTTGTAGCAACCAAAGCTGCCAACGCAAGGTAACACTAGGCCGCCGTGGCATAGCCAGCCGTACACAATCCAAAAGTGGTAGACCGGCAGCTAATAATTGCTGCCATTGTTGCAATAGTTCACAGGCAGCCAGTGGTGGGATGCAACAACGCCGACGCTGCCATACAGTCATTCTGAAATAATGTTTTAATTGCACGCCTTGCAGTGCCAGCACACAGCTTAGGTGGCTTGCTCCTTTGGCCTTTAACAACCCCTGTTGCACTTGTCGACTGGCATCTTCTCCGTACCATAGATAGGTAGCCATAGTTACGCTAGCACCCGCTTTAATTCATGCACACTGGTATGGCCCGCCAGCACTCTGGCCATGGCCTGGTGGTTTAGATTTTGTAAAGCACTGACCTCAGGCAAATCACCCTGAGCAATCACTGGCCTTTGGTGGTCTGCTACCTGCCACAGTTCAAACACCCCAAAGCGCCCTTTATAGCCTCCATAACAATGTTCACAACCCACTGCCTGAGCTGGCGCAATAACGCCAAACTCGCCCCCATAATCAGCTTCTATGGCCCGCCACAAAGGCATTCGCAAGGCGGCAAGTTGAGACTTATGTAATGGTCGCTTGCAGCTATCACACAAGCGCCGCAACAGGCGTTGGTTAATTACTAGCTGCACACAATAACTGAAACCCTTGAGGTCTATACCCAAACCAAAACAACGGCTAATGGCTTCAAGGGCCGTATTGGTATGCATGGAAGTGAGAAGCAAGTGGCCTGTTTGCGCCGCTTTGATAGCCATATCAGCGCTTTCACCATCGCGTAATTCCCCCAACATAATGGCATCCGGATCCTGCCGCAGCAAAGCCCTTAAAACCTCGGCAAAGGTGACCCCTATATGGGCATTGGGTGCTACCTGATGCATACCAGACATCAATAGCTCAACCGGATCTTCCACACTCATAACATTACGCTGGGGCTGTAACAGACTTTGCAAAGCGGCATACAGGGTAATGGTCTTGCCTGCTCCTGTTGGGCCAGTGACCAACAACATACCCTGAGGCAGTTGCAGATATTCCTGTAATACAGCTAACTGGATTTTGCTCATCCCCAAATCAGTCAACAACAAGGTCTGCTGGTTACGGTTTTGAATACGCATAACCAGTTTTTCACCCATATAGCCAGGCAAAATATTACAGCGAATATCCAACTGGTTTTGTTTGATGGTAGTTTGAAAGCTGCCGTCCTGGGGTCTGCGCTGTTCACCAATATCCAGTTGTGCCAATAACTTGACTCTGACCAACATGGACTTGCCGAGGCTAGGCGGTAGAAACGCCACTGGATGCAACAGACCATCTACTCGTTGACGTATTTGCCAGCCGTGACTTTGAGGTTCAATATGCAGATCTGAGGCCTTACTCTGGCAAGCCAGCAACAGGCAGGCATCCACCAATCCGGGGGCATCCTGAGTATGTATATATGCATCCAACATAGGCATCCTTGCCTTCTCAAGTTTTGTTACAAGCGCCAGAATATCAAGAACTGGCACAACACGATCACCGATAAACGGCGATATTGACCAATTGCTAACTGGCATTAGCCTTGTACACGCATTAATTTAGCAGCTCTTTGGCAGTCCTTGCGCTGCTCCAGAGTCAACCTTTTACCACAACTCACCATTTAGCTGACTAGCTAAAGTAACGGCGTATTTATCTGTCATACCAGCCACAAAATCCATGGTTTGGCATAAGGCTTGATAAGCAGTAGCTTCTCCCTCAGGTTGATGAGCTCCCATTAAAGCCAGGTATTTTTGCGCTTTAAAGGACACTTTTTCACCTTTGCCGGCACACACTTCCAAGGCTGCCGGGACAAACCCGTCAAGTATTTTTTCCAGTATGGCGCTGGCCCCCAACTCAGTACGGTGACGCTGAGGAGAGGTAAATATGCGTTGGCGCGCGAGTTGCTTGGCATCGCCAATAATCTGTTTGGCTACGGGATCAGCATAAGCAATCAGGTCACCATCAAGTTGCCCTCGCAATAACACCTGTTCTTGTTCGATAAAAGCCTGAGCACAGGCATTGACCAGATAATCAATAACCTTGCCACGCAACAAGGCCAAACGCCGTGTCGAATAGTAACCATCGGTCATGGATGCTCGCTCAGGCACCTGCGAGGATCCGCTGATAGGTGCCAACAGTGCTATCACATCGGCTTCGTCAAGAATGCCCAGTTCCACACCATCTTCCAGATCAACAATGGCATAGCAGATATCATCAGCAGCTTCCATAAGATATACCAATGGATGCCGACACCAGTGATGATCACCCAACTGTAACAATCCCAAACGGCTGGCAATTTGTGCCAATATTTCACGTTCAGACTGTAAAGAACCATACTTGCCTTTACTCTGCACCAAGGGATTATCAGCTAACCAGGGATACTTTAGAAAGCTCCCCAAGGTGGCGTAGGTCAGTCGCATACCACCCTGAAACTGGTGATATTCCAACTGCGTCAAGGTCCGCAAGCCTTGTGCATTACCTTCAAAATTAAGCAAATCAAGTTGCTCTTGTGAAGTTAAACGCTGTAAGCCCCCAAGTTCATGAAAATGAGCGAACCAGTCGCGGATAGCATTCTCGCCAAAATGACCAAATGGCGGATTACCAATGTCATGGGCTAAACAAGCAGATTGTACAATAGCACCTACATCATGGGGTTGTATCCATGCTGGCCAATCAGCCTGTTGCTGGATTTGCTGAGCCACGCGAATCCCTAGGCTGCGGCCAACACTGGACACTTCCAGACTATGGGTCAAACGATTATGCACATGATCGTTGTGCGACAAGGAGTGAACCTGGGTTTTGTGTCCTAAACGCCGAAAAGCACTGGAAAATATCAAGCGGTCATAATCTTTATGAAAAGGCGTGCGCCCCATTTCATGATGATCTTTATAAGGCTTACCAATACGCTGATCATCCAGCAGACGCTGCCACTGCATTGCGGTCATTCTGGAACTCCCTTGTTGCCCAACTCTTTTGTATGCTTGGTATTTACTCTATCATGATTAGCTCACGAATTCGCTCAATGGTAGCTGCCCCAATACCTTTAACCTCGAGCAACTGGTCAATATCGGTAAAACCACCCAGCTCATCACGCAAAGCAATAATAGCCTCGGCTTTTACTGGACCCACACCCGTCAGAACACTAGCTATCTCCTCTGCCGTGGCCGTATTGATATCCAGCGTTGTTTCAGGTTCCTGAATGATGTGAGTTTCTTGATTTCCTTGGGTTTCTTGCGTGGGTTCTGTAGCCAAACTGAGAGGCACCCAAGTTAATAGTACAGACAGGCACAGAGCCAATATAAATGATGCAGATTTCATAAACTTCTCCTTGTTAGTGTTCTGCTCTAATGAGCAAATTGTTAGAGAACATCCTGTTCCCTAGCTCCAAGTGTAGCAAAGTTTTTATTTATTGCACGGTAAGTAACTCAGCTTCGATCAAAGCCAGCGCCTGCATGGGGTCTGCGGCTTGGGTGATAGGACGCCCAATCACCAGATAATCACTGCCAGCGCGCAGGGCGTCGGCTGGGGTCATAATACGTTTCTGATCACCAGCACTGGCAAAAGTTGGACGAATGCCCGGCGTTACCAATATAAAATCTTGGCCCAATTGCTGCTTTAGTAACTGAGCCTCTTGCGCGGAACAAACTACCCCGGCAAAACCACTGTGTTTAGTCAGTTGTGCTAGATCCAATACACGTTCAGCTGGTGTTTGCTTGATTCCCGTTTCACGCAAGCCATCAGCATCCATACTGGTTAACACGGTCACGGCGATCAATATTGGCTGTTTACCACCAGCTGCACGCAAGCTTTGCACTGTAGTGCGCATCATTTCACTACCACCACTGGCGTGCACATTCACCATCCATATACCCAATTTGGCAGCAGCCAACACGGCCTTGGCCACAGTGTTGGGTATATCATGAAACTTAAGATCGAGAAAGATCTCAAAACCCAAATTATGTAATGCATTAATCAGTTCCGGACCAGCACTGGTGAATAGCTCCTTACCAACCTTTAATCGGCATCTGTGGGGGTCCAGGCGTTGCGCCATATGCAAGGCATCGTGTTGATTGTCATAGTCCAAAGCCACAATGATTTTTGGATCAGCTTGCAAGTTATTCTCCTCTTAGTCCATAAACGGGTTTGGTAGTATCCCATTGGTGACAGGTCGGGCATTGCCATTGCATAGTATTGCTGGCATAGCCACATTGTTTACACTGATAAGCCGGCTTGCTCTGCTCCAGAGCAACAGTTAATCCCTGCAAAGCCTCCAGAGATTCACGGGCGTGATCAGTGGCCCATTGCATATACAAATCGATCAGATAATTAAAGCCTCTGACCGATGGACGCTGGCGTAATTCTTGCGTAACAAAGGCCACAGCATCAACGTCGGATTGCTGACGCAATATGTCAGCCAAAGCTAGCATAACGCTGGTGCAGGGGTGATCCTGCATACAGGTATGCAGCCAGTTTTGCCATTCTTGTTGCTGACTGTCGGCCACATAACAGTGGGCCAGATCGGATAAAATCAGGGGTATCAGGCTGGGATCCTGCTGGCCTAGTTGACGCAAAAAACGCCCACCCTTGTCGAAATTCTGCTGTTGCATAGCAATGGTTGCCTGAATCATGGCCACGCGCGGATTATCAGCCATTAACTTATGCCCTTGCACAAGATATTGTTGGGCCTGATCAAAGTGCCCTACATCCACTGCATCCTGAGCCAACTCACAGGCATAGTGAGATAAGCGGGCGGCCAGGTTAGGCACATTTTGCAAGTGGAAACGCTGGGCTATATCCAAGGCTTTTTGCCAATCCTTTTCGCGCTGATAAATATCCAGCAATAGTGTACCCCAAGCTTGTTTATCAGGGCTAAAACCAGCGCTTTCCAATAATAGCTGCTCAGCGCGATCCAGGAGCCCGGCTGTAACGAAATCATGGGCCAATTCAAGTTGTGCCTGGGCTAACTGCTGATGGGTCAAACCTTCCCGGTTGAGCAGGTTTTGATGAATATGAATGGCCTTGTCCACTTCACCTTTGCGGCGAAAAGCATTACCCAGGGCCAAATGGGTCGCCAAGTTGTGATTATTCACTTCCAGAGAGTCAATAAACAGATCCAAAGCCGCATCTGTTTCATGGTTAAGCAGGTAGTTTAGTCCGCGGTAGTAATTTTCGTCAGCGATACTGGGCTGTTGCAATTGATGTTGATAGCGTCGCCCCAACCACCAGCCAATACCCACCGCTGCAACGAACAGTAACAGCAGCAACAGTCCATCCATCATGGTTGCTTAACGACTCCCTGTGTCGCTTGCATGCGGTTCATCTGGCGCAGTAAACGACTATTACGGCGTTTATGAGTTTGGTTGATAAGGCCGTAGATCAAGCCACTAAGCAAAGCACCAAGGGTAAAACTGACCAGAATCCATAAAGCTATGCTCATAGGTGGGAGTTGATAAACCAACACATCCAAGGCCACGGGTGTACTATTGCGACTGCTGAATAGTACGCCCATAACCAAAGCGATCATGGCCACCAAAGTGAGCAACAAGACTTTTATAAATTTCATCCATTAATCTCCTCGGAGAGGGTCTGAACAATGCGGGTTTTTGTCTTTGCCAACAGCGCAACCAAGACCAAGGATCCAAGCCTGCTCGAATGCTCAACAGTATAACCGAAAAGCACCCAGGCAAGCACCAAGCTTAGATAGAAATGGAAGGAACCACCTTGTCACTTAACAAGAGACAACATGGCCTGATGCCTCTGACTACCTATTTGGTACTGGCATCTACCTGATCCCGAAGCTCCTTGCCCGGCTTAAAATGAGGCACACGTTTAGCCTCCAGGGCAACCGACTCTCCAGTCTTGGGATTACGGCCAATACGTGGAGCACGATGATGCAGGCTAAAGCTGCCAAAACCGCGTATCTCTATCCGATTGCCGCCCTCCAGGGCTTCCGTCATATGTTCGAGTATGGATTTAACTGCCAACTCCACATCCCGTACTGGTAAATCGTGAAAACGATCTATCAGGTGCTCTATTAGCTCAGATTTGCGCATATCATGGCCTAATTATTTTTCTAGTTGTTCTTTAATCAGATCACCAATTGTGGCAGGACCCGCTGAGTCAACAGACTGAGTATTCAGTTGCTTTAACTGAGCACGCTGTGTCGCTGCCTCATGACCTCGGATTGATAAACTCACACTGCGAGCTTTTTTATCAATATTGGCCACATAAGCTGTAATCTGGTCACCTTCATTAAACTCAGACAATGTCTGCTCATTACCCAGTTCACCGCGTTTCAAGAAACCGGTAACACTTGGTGCCACGGTAACCGCTAAGCCACCAGAAGTTACTTCGGTCACTGTTGCTGTCACCTCGCTACCCTTTTTATTGGCCTCGGCAAAGCTGCTGAATGGATCACCTACCATCTGTTTGATACCCAGAGCCACACGCTCTCGCTCCGTATCAACAGACAGGATGACCGCTTCAATTTCTTCCCCTTTCTGATAATCCTGCAGCAAACCTTCATCACTGCGAGTCCAGTCGATGTCAGAAATATGCACCAAACCATCAATGCCATCAGCCAAGCCGATAAATAAACCGAAATCTGTCTTGGAATTCAGTTTACCTGCAACCTTATCACCTTCAGCGTATTGCTTCGAGAAAGCCACCCATGGACTTTCACTACACTGCTTCATGCCCAAGGATAAACGCCGCTTATCACTGTTCACATCCAGGATCATCACTTCAATTTCCTGACCCGAGTGAACCATCTTGGAAGGATGCTGATTGCGTTTCATCCAGCTCATTTCCGAAGAGTGCACCAAACCTTCTATGCCATCCGCCACTCGAGCGAAACAACCATAATCGGTTACCGTAGTGACCGTTGCTGGCAAACGATCGCCCACGGCATAAGAGCCAATAAAGCTACTCCATGGGTCCTCATGCAATTGTTTATGCCCCAGAGATACGCGTTGCTTTTCTTCGTCAAATTTGAGCACTTTAACGTCAATCTCTTGACCAACTTTAAGCATTTCGCTGGGATGTTTAATGCGTCGCCAGGCAATATCAGTGATATGTAACAGGCCATCCAAACCGCCCAGATCAATAAATGCACCATAGTCAGTAAGATTTTTAACAAAGCCCTTCACGACGGCGCCTTCTTCTAGGCTAGACAGAATCTCTTCACGCTGGGCCTTATTGGCTTCATCCAGCAGAGCCCGACGCGATACCACAACATTGTTGCGTTCCACATCCAGCTTGATAATCTTGAATTGCAGGTCTTGACCTTCCAGATGAGAGGTGTCCTGTAAAGGACGAGTGTCGATCAAGGAGCCTGGCAAGAAAGCCCGCACACCACTAAGTTCGACATTGAAACCACCCTTGACACGGGCAGTGATAACACCCGTGACGGGCTCTTCTGCCTGCTGTAGTTGTTCGAGCTGCTGCCAGCGTTCCAGCTGTTTTGCCCGCTCACGGGAAATCTGCGTAGATCCTAAGCCATCTTCCACTTCCTGCAGTGCTACCTGTACCAAGTCACCAATCGCAACTTCCAGTTCACCGTTAATATTAACAAACTGGCTACGCGGTACCACACCTTCGGATTTAAGGCCAACGTTAACAGTGACAACTTCACTGTCAATATTAATTACCTCTCCGGTAATTAAGGCCCCTTTTTTCATCTCTACCTGTTGTAAGCTTTCTTCAAACAGGTCAGCAAAACTTTCGCCCATGCTCAAACTCTTTTGGATACTCTAGCTGCGCATGGCCGATATAGCGGCATCCCCAACACTGGTGAGCACCTCTATCCAATGGTTAATCAAAAGAAAACCGTATAATTACAGCCCCCTATTCCGTATCAAAGTCATAACCTTATGCTCCACTTCAGCAATACTCATATGAGTGCAATCAAGCAACACAGCATCAACAGCAGGCCTAAGCGGCGCGACTGTTCGATTCTGATCACGATCGTCGCGCTGCTTAATATCAACTAAGATATCTGCGAGACTAGCATCCAATCCCTTGCTTTTCAACTGTTTATAACGTCTGTTAGCACGTTCTTCAGCACTAGCAGTCAAAAAAATCTTAATACAGGCCTGTGGAAAGATCACGGTACCCATATCACGACCATCAGCAACCAGACCCGGAATTTCAGCAAAAGCCCGCTGACGCGCCTCTAAAGCGCGCCGCACCAGGGTTAAACCAGCCACCCGTGAGGCATTCATGCCAACCGCTTCGGTACGAATGGACAAGCTGACGTCTTCACCTTCCAGTACTACCTTATCAGCGTCAGCAGAGGTTAAGAACTGCACGTCCAAATGGGCAGCAATATCCGCCAGAGCACGCTCATTTTCCATACTCACGCCATGATGTTCTGCGGCCAGAGCAACTAAACGGTATAAAGCGCCACTATCCAACAGGTGGTAACCCATGCGCTGGGCCAATAGTTTGCACAGGGTTCCCTTACCGGAACCGCTGGGGCCATCAATAGCAATAACTGGGGGCTTGCTCACAGCATTTATTCCTCTATTTATTCTTCTATTGCGCTGACTTGCATACCCACCTTGTCAGCCAGGCTAACAAAGCCCGGAAAAGAAGTGGCAACATGAGCACAATCCAAGACTTTAATGGGCGCAGCGGCACGTAAACCGGCAATGGTAAAGGACATGGCAATACGATGATCGTGATGGGTGATAATTTCACCACCACCAAACACCACATCATTACCACCTTTGCCGACAATCACAGCACCATCTGCAGTGCCAGTGATATCAATACCCAAAATTTGCAAACCATCCACCATGGATTGAATACGATCACTTTCTTTGACCCGCAGCTCTTCGGCACCAGTAACGGTGGTAGTACCTTCAGCACAAGCGGCCGCTACCATCAGTGCTGGAAATTCATCTATGCCCAAGGCAACTTGCTCTTCGGGCACCACAATGCCGGTTAACGGCGCATAACGAATATGCAAGTCAGCAACGGGTTCACCACCAACATCACGTCTATTGAGTACTTGCAAATCTGCACCCATCAAACGCAAAATATTGATCACCCCAATACGTGTTGGATTCATTCCCACATGTTCAATCACCAGATCAGAGTCTGGCGTGATGGCCGCAGCCACCAAAAAGAAGGTAGCTGAAGAAATATCCGATGGCACATCAATATCAGCGGCCTGTAAGCGGCCGCCACCTTGCAGGCTGCGACTGGGGCCATCACTCTCGACGGCATAACCAAAGCCCTGCAGCATGCGCTCCGTATGATCCCGAGTTGGTGCCGGTTCGGTGACACGAGTTTGACCTGTAGCATATAAACCCGCCAACAAGACACATGATTTCACTTGTGCACTGGCCATGGGTAATGGGTAATCAATGCCGGTCAATTTTTGGCCACCGGTTATTTTCAGAGGGGGTGTACCACCCTCTGCTGTTACCACCTTGGCACCCATTGCCTGTAATGGCTTGGCCACACGTAACATGGGCCGTCCATTAAGCGACACATCGCCTGTCAGCTCAACATCAAACTGCTGGCCAGCCAAAAGGCCAGACAACAAACGGATAGTGGTTCCGGAGTTGCCCACATATAAAGGCCCTGGTGGCGCCTGTAAACCATGCAGACCCACACCATGGACTGTGACCTTACCATCTACAGGGCCTTCAATAACCACACCCATATCGCGAAAAGCCTGTAAGGTTGCTAACGCATCTTCACCTTCCAGAAAACCACTGATATGGGTTGTCCCCTCGGCCAATGCACCCAGCATGATAGAGCGATGAGAAATAGATTTATCGCCAGGTACGCGAATACGTCCGCGCACCTGACCTCCAGGTGTTACGTCAAAATGAGTCTTGGTAGTCATAGTTCCAGTGTAGGCCGTGCCCGCTAGTAATTTTTCAAAATGATGTCTGGCTACTCGTGCCCGGGTCATGATGCCGAGCATGGTATTGCTATCGCTGGTGGCAATCGCTTGACGCATAACCTGCAGGCCAGCGGTAAACTGATCCAGGGTTTTCAGGCAGGCTTCACGATTGCTGACAAACACATCATGCCACATGGTAGGATCACTGCCAGAAACACGGGTAAAATCACGAAAGCCGCCAGCCGCATAGCGAAAAATATCTTTATTTTCTGCATCCGAAGCCAGGGTATCGACCAGCGAAAAAGCCAAAATATGCGGTAAGTGGCTAGTTGCCGCCAGCACCATATCATGACGCGACACGTCCATAGTAAGAATTTCACTACCAACACCACGCCACATTGCAGCCAATACCTCTATGGCCTCAGGACTGCTTTCCGGTAAAGGGGTGATAATAAATTTGTGATCGACAAACAGGTCTCTTTGTACGGCCCCAATACCACTGCGCTCAGAACCCGCAATCGGGTGGCCCGGCACAAAGCCACCTGGCGGTTTACCAAACACCTCATAGGCGGTGGCAACGATATTGCCCTTAACACTACCAACGTCCGTCAACAGGGTATGCTGGTTGAGATGCGGGGCGATTTGGCCAATCAGTGCCGCAATAGCTTGTACCGGCACTGCCAAAACCACGACATCCGCATCGCTAACAGCTTGCTGCAAATCGTTAACGCCAAGCTCAATGATACCTTGCTCTACAGCCTGAGCCATACTCTGCTTATCGGCATCATAACCCCATACCTGATGCCTGCCTACAGCACGTAAGGCAGCAGCTAGAGAACCACCAATCAACCCAAGGCCAACAACTAATACTTTTTCACTGGTAAACTTCATTTTTAACTACAACACCGCCTGTGGATAGGACCCCAGAATACGCAATTCTGCCACCTCGCTATCCAGATCTGCCAGTACAGCCTTCACCTTGGCATCATCCAGATGTCCCTCGAAGTCGATATAGAAAACATAGCCCCATAGGCCGGCCCCAGATGGACGTGATTCAATGCTGGTCATACTGACATTATGGCGCTGGAAAGGTTCCAGAATATGATAAAGTGCGCCAGACTTGTTGCGTGCCAAGACCAAAACAGAGGTCTTATCCTGACCACTTGTGGGCACACTATTATGACCAATAATCAGGAATCTGGTAGTATTATCTGGCTGATCTTCAATATTGGCATGGGCAATATCCAAATCATACAGATCGGCAGCCAGAGTACCCGCGATGGCGGCAACCGTGCCGCAATCCTTATCGGCTTCGGCAACGCGGCGGGCAGCCTCAGCATTACTACTGACCGCAAAGCGCTCGACTTTGGATAAATGGGTATCCAGCCAGGTACGACACTGAGCTAAAGATTGCTGATGGGAATATATACGTTCGATTTTACTGACATCAGTACCTTCTTTTATCAGCAGGTTCTGATGCACTCGCATTTCCACTTCACCACAAATCACCAGATTGGATTGCCGAAAACTATCCAGAGTATGATTAACCATACCTTCCGATGAATTTTCGATAGGCACTACGCCATAGTTAGCGGATTTGGCTTCGACTTCACGGAATACCTCATCTATAGAACCCATGGGCAGGGTAATGACCGAATGACCAAAATGCTTGAGAGCAGCTGACTGGGTAAAGGTGCCTTGAGGGCCTAAAAAAGCCACTTGCAATGGCTTTTCATGAGCTAAACAGGCTGACATCACCTCACGAAACAGGCGCGCCATCTCCTCATTATCCAAGGGACCGGTATTACGTTCCATCACCTGACGCAATACCTGAGCCTCACGTTCAGGACGATAGAACACAGCGTTTTCCATACCCTGATGGGTCTGTTTCACTTCTGCCACACGTTGGGCACAAGCTGCTCGCTGATTGATCAGACTTTGAATCTGTTGATCAATATTGTCAATTTCATCACGTAACAGACCCAGTTGCTGCTCTTGACTCATACCAGTCTTCGACATACTAACTCCAGTGCTGGTGCTCAAAATCCTGCATAAAACCGATTAAAGCCTCCACCGAGGCCATAGGTACAGCATTGTATATACTGGCACGCATACCACCCACACTGCGATGTCCCTTAAGGTTAAGCAGGCAGTTGGCTTCAGCTTGTTGTAGAAACAGGCTGTTCAAGGCTTCGTCAGCCAGCGTAAAGGTCACGTTCATAAGCGAACGATTGGCCTTATTGACGTTATTAACATATAGGCTACTGCTATCGATAGCGGCATACAAAGCCGCTGCTTTGGCACGGTTTATGGCCCCTATATTGGCCAAACCACCTTGCTCCAAGAGCCACTCAAATACCAAAGCTGCCAGATACCAGGAAAAGGTAGGTGGTGTATTTAACATAGAGTCGTTTTGCCATTGCTGCTGGTAATTAAATACCCCAGGCGTATCAAACCGCGCTTTACCCAGTAGATCGTCCCGCACAATCAACAGGGTAATCCCTGCCGGACCGATATTTTTTTGGGCACCGGCATAAATCATACCAAACTGGCTCACATCAACAGGTTCAGACAGGATTACTGAAGACATATCAGCTACCAGTGGCACATCCCCCGTCTCTGGCACAAAGTCAAAGGCCAGTCCACCAATAGTCTCATTGGGGCAATAGTGCACATAGGCGCTATCAGGATCGATCTGCAAGTCAGACTGTTGTGGCACACTCAAGTAATTCTGCTGCTTGCTGGAGCCAATAATATTGGCGCGGCCATAGGGCGCCATCGCCTTAATCGCTTTAGTAGACCAAATACCTGTATCAATATAATCAGCCTGGGCTTTGCCTGCCAACAGATTCATCGGCAGAAGCGAGAACTGTGCCGTGGCACCGCCCTGCATAAAAATAACCTTATAATTGTCGGGAATTTTCAGCAACTGACGCAAGTTGGCTTCGGCCTGACCCACTAAGTCCATAAACGACTGATGGCGATGACTCATTTCCATCACCGACACGCCCCGCTGCTGCCAATCTAGCATCTCTCCTTGGGCGCGCTGTAAAACACTGGCAGGTAAAGCCGCAGGGCCAGCACAAAAATTATGTGCTCGATTACTCATTATCACTGTCCTCTGCATCTACCGCAGCGGATTCAACCTCTTGCTCTACTTGAGTTGGCATGGCTGACTCAGCGCCTTCTTCAGTGCCGTCTGGCAGGCCTTCATCTTCATTACCTACAGACTCAGCTACCCGTGCCACCTGCACCAGCTTTTCACCTTCTTGTACCTTAATCAGGGTTACACCCTGAGTATTTCGACCCAGTATAGACACTTCATCGGTGCGTGTGCGCACCAAAGTACCCTGATCACTGATCAAAATAGCTTCGTCACCTGCAAATACTTGCACCGCTCCTACCAAAGCACCGTTACGTTCAGACATTTGCATGGAAATCACACCCTTGCCACCACGTCCGCGTATGGGATAGTCTTCCACCCGGCTCTGCTTGCCGTAGCCATGCTCACTGGCATTGAGGATATGACCATCCTCCTGGGGCATAATCAAACTAATGACTTTCGCTTCAGGTGCCAAACGAATACCACGCACACCACGTGCTGTGCGCCCCATAGAACGCACGTCATCCTCATCAAAACGCACTGCCAAACCATTACTCGCAAACAACATAATATGCTGCGAGCCATCGGTTACTGTGGCGCCGATCAAGGTATCACCTTCGTCTAGACCCAAGGCAATCAAACCACTAGTTCGTGGGCGGGCAAAAGCAGTCAAAGGTGTTTTCTTGACCGTACCGCGCTCAGTGGCCATAAAGATATAGTGGCCTTCCATATAACCACCTTCTGGCAATGGCAAAATGGTGGTTAAACGTTCGCCCTCCTCCAGTGGCAGGATATTCACAATGGGGCGACCACGAGCAGTACGAGAGGCCTGAGGTATTTCAAACACGCGCAGCCAATAAACTTTACCACGGTTGCTAAAGCACAGGATCGTGTCGTGAGACGAGGTCACCATCAGATGTTCAACAAAATCCTCTTCTTTTACCGCCGTCGCTGCTTTACCACGACCACCACGACGCTGAGCCTGATAATCACTAACAGGCTGAGTCTTGGCATAACCACCGTGAGAAATAGTCACCACCAGATCTTCTTCTGGAATCAAGTCTGCTACCGTCAGATCCTGACGTGAAGCCACAATCTCAGAGCGACGCTGATCACCAAACTGTTCCAGCACTTCAGCCATTTCCTCACGAATAACATCCATTAAGCGGTCGGCTGAACCCAAAATCTCCAACAGTTCGGCAATGCGCTCCAATAATTCCTGATATTCGGCTACCAGCTTATCTTGTTCCAAGCCAGTCAGACGATGCAAACGCAATTCCAAAATAGCTTGCGCCTGCGCCTCGGATAGTTGGTAGTGCCCATCATGAATACCACATTCGGCAGGCAAATCATCAGGCCGACAGGCATCATTGCCTGCCTTATCCAACATGGCCAGTACCGCACCTGCCTCCCAAGTCTGGGCCAGCAGTTTCTGTCTGGCCTCGGCCGCATTAGGAGAGGTCTTAATGGTTTCGATAATGGCGTCAATATTGGCCAAGGCAACAGTGAGACCTTCCAGCACATGTCCACGAGTGCGAGCTTTACGCAGTTCAAACAAAGTACGACGCGTCACCACTTCACGCCGATGACGAACAAAGGCTTCCAGCATTTGCTTCAGGTTCAGCGTCTTGGGCTGACCATCCACCAAAGCCACCACATTGATGCCAAATACATTTTCCAGCTGGGTTTGGGCATACAGATTATTGACCACCACATCTGGCACTTCACCGCGGCGCAACTCAATCACCACACGCAGGCCATCCTTATCGGACTCGTCGCGTAATTCAGTGATACCTTCGATTTTCTTTTCTTTTACCAGTTCAGCAATTTTTTCTATCAGCCGCGCCTTATTGACCTGATAGGGTAGCTCCGTAACAATGATCGACGGTTTGCCGTTTTTCGGGTCTTCCTCGACATGATGGCGGGCACGCAAGTAAATGCGGCCGCGACCAGTACGATAAGCCTGCACAATGCCGGCTCGACCATTGATAATGGCCGCCGTAGGAAAGTCCGGGCCGGGGATATGCTCCATCAGCTCATCAACTTCGATATCCGGATTATCGATCAGAGCCAAACACCCACTAATAACCTCGTTGAGATTATGGGGAGGAATATTGGTGGCCATACCAACGGCAATACCAGAAGAGCCATTAACCAGTAAGTTGGGGATGCGAGTAGGCAACACCTCAGGGATCATCTCTGTGCCATCATAGTTGGGCACATAATCAACCGTGTCTTTTTCCAGATCAGCCAGTAGGTCATGGGACAGCCGATCCATGCGGATTTCGGTATAACGCATGGCTGCTGCCGAATCTCCGTCAATAGAACCAAAGTTACCCTGACCGTCTACCAAGGTATAGCGCATGGAAAATGGCTGTGCCATACGTACGATAGTTTCGTATACAGCGGAATCACCATGGGGATGATATTTACCAATAACATCACCCACCACACGGGCAGATTTCTTATAGGCTTTATTCCAATCGTTGTTAAGTTCGTGCATGGCAAACAGCACACGACGGTGTACCGGCTTAAGACCATCGCGCACATCAGGCAATGCACGCCCAACTATCACACTCATGGCGTAATCCAAATAGGATTGCTTCAGCTCATCTTCGATATTAATGGGTGAGATTTCTTTAGCTATTTCATTCATAACTAAACGAATTTCCTTGTCCGTATGGCTCTCTTTGGAAAGCCGGCGTTGGGTCAATTAGCCCGCCTGTTTTGGCAAGCCACAAAAACGTCAATGATAGCACAACTGCTCCCCCAGACCTAATTTTCGACAGCGTAAAAAGCCCTCGGTAAAGGTGCCTTAAGGCGATGAAACAGTTATACTTGAACATCCCTGAAACAAGACCAAGATGCGGCCCTATATGAACAATGTTGATCAAGCAGAAATCGCCAAGTTTGAAGCCCTGGCTAATCGCTGGTGGGACCGGGAAAGTGAATTTAAACCTCTGCACGATATCAACCCATTGCGTATCGGTTGGATTGATGAACGCGCACCACTGCACGGTAAAAAAGTGGCCGACATCGGCTGTGGCGGTGGCATTGTCGCTGAAGCAATGGCACAGCGCGGGGCGACGGTTACCGGTATTGATATGGGTGAAGCACCACTTAAAGTTGCCCAGCTACATGCTCTGGAAGCGGGTGTCGATATTGACTATCGGCAAATCACCGCTGAGCAACTAGCCGAAGAGGAAGCCGGACAATATGATATTGTCACCTGTCTGGAAATGCTTGAGCATGTACCCGATCCCAGTTTGGTTATCAGCGCCTGTGCCAAGTTATTAAAACCGGGTGGGCAAGTATTCTTCTCCACCATTAACCGCAATCCAAAATCCTACCTGTTTGCCATTATTGGGGCCGAATACCTGCTCAAAATGCTACCCAAGGGCACCCATGAACATAGCAAATTTATTAAACCCTCAGAACTGCATGACTATATGCGTCAAGCAGATCTGCAAAGCCATGCTATGACCGGCATGCTCTACAACCCCATCACCAAGGCCTACAAACTGCATCCCACCGACGTGGATGTCAACTATCTGGTACATGCCAGTAAACCCGTTGCCAACAACTGATATCTTTTAGCTTGGGGAATTGATGATGTTTGACTATAAAGCGGCTGCCAACCTTCTGGCCCAACGCACCATCCTTGTCACCGGGGCCAGCTCTGGTATCGGCCGCACCGCAGCTATAACCTATGCTGGCCTGGGCGCCACGGTTATACTGCTTGGCCGTAGTGTAGAGAAGCTGGAAAGCGTATATGACGAAATAGAGGCTCTGGGCCTTGCCCAGCCCGCTATCTACCCAATAGACCTGAGTTCTGCCACAGCAGCAGATTATGACGCCATGGCTGCCACTCTGGAAACCGAGTTCGGGCATCTGGACGGCCTCTTGCACAACGCCTCTATACTGGGTGAGCGCACCCCAATCAGCCAATATGAGGCCAGTACATGGCAACAGGTTATGCAGGTTAATGTCAATGCCGCCTTTATGATGACACAAGCATTATTGCCCTTATTGGAAAAATCAGCAGACGCTGCCATTATCTTTACCAGCTCGACTGTTGGCTATCAGGGCAGGGCCTACTGGGGAGCCTATAGTGTTTCCAAGTTTGCCACAGAAGGCATGACGCAAATTTTGGCTGCCGAATTGGAAAATATCAGTAATATTCGGGTCAATGTTATTAATCCCGGTGCTACCCGCACCAATATGCGTGCCAAAGCCTATCCCGGAGAGGATCCAGCCACCATACCAACGCCAGAAGATATTATGCCGATATACCACTATCTGATGGGGCCCGACAGCACAGGCATTACCGGCCAGCACTTTGCCGCACAGGGCAACAATGTGCCCATCACAGCTAACAGGGCAACTTATATAGAAACCGGATAACAGGTGGCACTGGGGTTATTACTGTGTAGGTCGGGTTTTAACCCGACATATCCGCTCTAAATGGGAATCAATAATCAGGCCATCTGGGCCTGCAATAACGCACCAAAGGCGGCCGCCAAACGGTCACTGCGTTGTGGACTACGCATTAAGTGCAAAATAGCCAGACGCAAGTCTTGTTGATACATCAACTCGCCTACCAAACCATTAAACACCCCCTGATCAACAGCACAGGCTTCCACAAAAGCCATCAATACAGCCCTTTCGCGCAGATCCGCCTGGCATTTACTGGCTACCACGGCCAGCAACTCTACATCGACAATGGGTGTGCCAGCCAGCAGCCGTAACAGCCAATCCTGACGTGCCTGGCTATTGGGCGCCTGACTAACCGCTCGCAAGCAAGCAATTCTTTCACCCGCATCCTGAGTCTGCTGCCCACGCTGCAAAAAAGCCTTACTTATCTGGTGAGGCAAGATAACATTTTCGCACTGTATGGCCAGGCTAACCAACACCGGGGTTGGTAATCCATCAAGGCTCTTCACCACTGCTTGAGCCAGAAGCTCATCATCCACCAGACGCTGAGCCAAATCAGCAAAGCCTTGAATACCCAGTTGTTGCCAGTTATCACCCTGCTTTGCAGCCAGTATATACTGGCGCACCGGCTGGTAAAACGCCGATGGCGACTGCTTTAACAAGCTGCGCGCCTGAGCATTAAAAGCCGCCATGCGCTCCTGATCAGGGGTAAACGCCAAATTGCTGTGTTGCAATTTGTCCCCAATAGCAGCAGATTCCTGCCGCTCCAGCATATTGGTACCAATAGTTTCCAGCAGCTGATTAAGAAATTCATCACGCGCCGCCTGCACCAAATAGCCCTGCTCATCTAAAGGAAACTTTAAAAACCAAATTGTTGGTGCCGCTTCCTGCCGCTGCGTTTGCCATAATAAAATGCCTAGCCATGCATGTCTGAGCCAAGGCAAAGGATAAGGTTTTTGCGAGTTTTCAAACGCGTGGAACTGGGTGGCAGTTAATTTAGTCAGGCGACAACCAATATCAAAAATACGATAATGCCCATCTACTTGATTAAACAGATCTGAAAGAGTTTGCAGAGAATTAATAGCAGGCTGCATAATGACCAATAAGCAGTTAGAATATAAACGACATTATACTCTTTTTGCAGCCATTAGGTAATGAGCAGTCAACCCAACGCAGGTGCCCAGCAATGGTGGGTTTATATGGTGGAAACCGTGTCTGGCAAACTCTACACGGGCATCACCACCAACCCACAACGACGTTTTGCCGAACACCAGAGCAATCCCAAGCTGGGTGCACGCTTCTTTCGTAGCGACGCTGCCAAAGCGCTGGTTTACACCGAGCCACAAGCCGACCGAGCCAGTGCCTGCAAGCGGGAAGCAGCCATTAAAAAACTGTCCCGCACAGCCAAACTGGCTTTAATGGATGACGTCGGCCGCTAGCTCACTAACTAGGGCCAGCCCCACTCGCCCGAGACAAGTCAGACTCAGGTACAAATGAAGCCATCATCATACTTTTCAAGCGAGTCACCAGTGCTGCATCCACCAAAATACCCTGATCAAGGCTACGCTCACGCCAGCCCAATAAGTCAGCCCCATCAGTGATTAACTGGCCGGCAATATCTTCTTCACCAATGCGTAACAGCAGTTCATCTTTATCCACCACTGGCGCATGTGGCTGGTAGAGACCCAAAGGTCTGCCATTAGCAGCCATTAGCAAGCACCGCTGAGCGCCACTATGGTGGACAAAATATAAGGCCAGTGCTTGTTGCGCCCGAGCCTGAGTCATAGGCTTGCTTAACCATGCCATCAGCACCGGTGCCACCAACACCCCTTGTGAGGTATTACATATGCGTACCGCAGTGGCACCATGCGATAGGGCCACACCCAAACCAAGTTCGGCCTGCACCAGAGCTGACTGCCCTTGTGCATCAAACACCCACTCTGCACCCTTTTTTACTAAGGTAGGGGCTTGCACGCCGGGCTGCAGACCACTTAAAGCCGCATCGATGACGGTACTATTGGCCAAACCGTATTGATAGCAGGCCGCAGCTCGCGCACCGGCACCCAACTGGTCACCAGGAGTAAACCCCAGACCTTCGACACTGCGTTTTACCAAAAACTTCATTTCATTGGCAGAAATTTGTACTAGACTAGCCATTGGCCACCTCCTGTTGCACAGTTATGGTGGGTGCGACTGGAAAAGACCAGTCATCGTGACCATCAGTGCCCAGTTCTGATATCAGGGGAGCTCCCTGGAACATAGTATTGCGTACCCACAGAGCAGACTTAGGGTCAAATTTACTGACCCCGAAAAAGGCCAGTTTAGCGCGCAATAAATGCATGGGGAGTACGTTCGCATCAAGCAGGTTGGCACGAATTTCACCGTAAGTGGTTTGTGACATGGTAGCAATGCGGGCCACAATGCCTTGGTGACTTGGATAACGCAACAGAAAATCCGCCACAGTGATCTCTTGATCAATGGCCAACAAAGACAGTAGGTCCGTGTGACAATCCTGTACCGCTCTAGCAATACCCAGGAACATTTGTAGTTCAGCACCCGCATCAGTACCCACCTTGCCTAACCTTGGCTCAATCTTATTCTGGGAGTAGTACCAGAAGGTTGCACCTTGCTGGGGATCATTAAAATCATAGTCAAATACCCAGTCATACTTATCTTGCACCGCATCAGCCAAGTCTTGCGCATAAGCAGTGGGATCATACTGCAAAGACTCCACCACAGCCATTTGTTGGGCCAAACTGTCAACCATTTGCGGATACAGTTCCAGCATCAGATTAAGCAACAGCTCTTGGGTTTCCAGACTGTAATTACGCTCCGCCCATTGATGAATTTGCTGCCAACTATGCACTTCTGTTGCAGTACCATTAAACCAGTTGCTCAAGGCTTCCAAATCAGCCAATAAAATGTGGTTGTTATTGGCCTGCCAGGCGTCAAAAGTACTTACTTCACGGATATGCTGACAGGCCCGAGTCATCAACTCCTGTAACTGGTTGATCTGGGCAGCTGCCACTGGCATCTGCAATACCCGTGCTAGAGCCGTTTCACGCTGCAAAACCCACTGCGCCATCACCTGCGGATGGTTAATTAACCAAGGTGCCATACCTAACCCTGTCGAGTTACCTATGCCCAGATAACGTTGCAAATCCACATCCATATCCACAGCATGAGGATAGGCATCCTGATGCACCATATGATGCAACTGGTCCAGACTGAATTGACGCAACAAATAGCAAACCAGCATTTCACTGGCAAAAGGGCTGGCCAGATCCGGGTGCTGGTTGACTACCTTGTCCCAATCGCAAGCACCAAACTTGCCAGCACCATAAACTGCTGTGGTGCGATATAAGTAACCTACTTCAGACAACCGCTTTACATCTGGTTGACGCCCATGACGCAAATTCTCCAATACTTCACTGAACACCCGAGCACTGCGGTTAGCACGTGCCAAAGAAATACTACGAGCATCAATGCGACCCGCTTCCTGTAACGGTACATTAGCAGCCAACATAGCCAGAGTCACATCGTCCACCTCACCTTCCAGCAAGGTCATGGTGAGATCCCATTGTTCCGCAATAACCCGGTCATCGCGCTCATTGGGATCCAGATATTGCGAAAAAACAACAAAGCTTAAATGGCTGTTAGGTGTTTGGATATCAAACACCGCCTGACCATAACCATGTTTATCCAGATCAAAACGGCTATATTCGATACGCCACTGATTAGCCATCATATGACGCACTAGAGTACGCATAAAACTTAAGCGGCTGGCAAACCCAGCCCCAAGCCGATGCAGATCCATCGCCTGAGCTGGGGGCCGCAAAATTGCATTTTGCATAACGCATTACCTCTATCACAGAGTTAGATTTATTATGAACTCTCTTGCGGACCGAAGCTATGACGACAAAACTCCAGCCAATTACGTCCCATTATTTTTTCTACTTCCTGATTATTAAAACCTTTCTTATGCAAGCCTTGCACAATATTGGGAAAGTCAGAACTATCCCTAAACCAGGCTAAAGGCGCCGGCCAAGCAGCATTGCTGGCACTGCCTTCACCATAATCCATATGTTTACTCCAGCGCCCATTGCGCATCCATTCAAGCACCGCAAGAGGCTGGTTAAGGCACAGATCACTACCCATACCAACACGATCAATACCCATCAAGTCAACCGTATCGGCAACCATATTGCAGAAACTTTCCAAGCTACACTGGGGACCATTTTTTAGATGAAAAGGATACATACTAAAGCCCAGTAGGCCGCCACTCTCTGCTAAAGCAGTCAGTACACGCCTGGATTTGTTGCGCCTGGCCGGTGTAAAAAAGTCGGGGTTGGCATGGCTGATAACAATCGGCCGCTGGGATAGCTCAATGGCCTGCATAGTGCTCTCTTCAGCACTATGGGACATATCAATAACCATACCAACACGGTTCATCTCTTCGATTACTACCTTGCCAAACCGCGTTACACCTGGATCTGCAGACTCATAACAACCCGCTGCCAATAAGCTTTGATTGTTATAGGTCAACTGCATAATGCGCACACCAAGTTGATGGAATATTTCCACCAGATCAATATCATCTTCAATGGGCGAGCAGTTTTGGAAGCCAAAAATGATACCCACCTTATTTTGCGCATGGGCGGCTTCAATATCTGCTGCCGTATGTACCGGCATGATCAGATCGTCATGCTGTGCAAACCGGCGATTCCAGGCACCAATATTAAGCAAGGTTTCACGACAAATTTCGTGATAGGCAATGGTCACATGCACAGCACTTAAGCCGCCAGCGCGCATCTGTTCAAATATATCCCGACTCCAGTTGCTGTACTGCAAGCCATCAATCATCATCATTTTTGTCATCTTGCCTCTCGCACTTAATGCTGGTTAGAGATCTGGCTTATCTATACAACAACCAGGCGACAACTAGTAGTCCACCACTATGCCGCTACTATCAAGCTTAACCTTTGATGTAACAGGTCTTAACTTCGGTGTAAAACTCCTCTGCATACTGGCCCTGTTCACGGGAACCATAGCTGGAGTTTTTGCGACCGCCAAATGGCACGTGGTAGTCAGTGCCTGCTGTAGGCAGGTTCACCATGGCACAGCCAGTCTTGGCATGACGCTTAAAATGGCTGGCATACTTTAAAGACTGGGTGCAGATACCGCCAGTCAAGCCATATTCAGTATCATTAAGCGTGGCTAGCGCTTCGTCATAGTCAGCCACCTTGATAATGCAGGCTATCGGGGCAAAGGTTTCTTCACGGTTAATACGCATATCGTTGCGAGTATTAATAAACAGCGCCGGGGTCATAAAGTAACCTTTGCTATCATCAATATCACCACCACAAACCAGCTCACAGCCTTCATCTTGTGCCAACTGCATATAGTCCCGGTTTTGTTGCAACTGTTTGGCATCCACAACAGGGCCAATATTGACACCTTCCGCCAAGGCATCACCCACTTTTAACTTAGCCATACGCGCTTGCATTTTTTCCACAAAAGCATCATGTACTCCAGCCGTCACAATCAAACGCGTAGAAGCGGTGCACTTCTGGCCAGTACCACCAAAGGCACCGCCTACGGCACAGTCAGCAGCATTATCCAAATCAGCGTCATCGAGCACGATCAAGGCATTTTTACTGCCCATTTCCAATTGGAACTTGGTTAGGTTACCAGCAGCAGCCTGAGCCACACGACGCCCCACCTGTAGAGAACCCGTAAAGCTGATCGCATCAACTTCAGGGCTGTTAATCAATTGCTCACCTACTTCTGCCCCAGAACCCATCACCAGATTAAATAAGCCGGCAGGGATATTTTGCTTGGCAATAATTTCGGTTAGGGCCACAGCACTAGCTGGAGTCAAGTTGGCTGGCTTCCAAATCACCGCATTACCAAAAGCCAGGGCCGGAGCAATTTTCCAGGCAGCCGTAGCCGTGGGGAAATTCCATGGACTGATGATCGTCACCACCCCCATAGGCTCTCGACGGGTTTCAATTTCAACCCCGGGACGTACAGAATCAGCTGTTTCACCCATTTGGCGCAATACCTGTGCCGCATAGTACTGAAAGAATTGACCAGCACGATAAACTTCACCGCGGCCTTCAGCAAAAGGCTTACCTTCTTCACGGGATAACAGGGTCCCCAACTCATCACACCGGGCGATCATTTCATCACCAATGGCTTGCAGCACTTGCAAGCGAGCTTCCAGACCCGTAGCCTGCCAAGCCAGCTGTGCTTGTTGAGCCGCAGATAATGCCGTGCGCACCTGCGCAGAGGAGGCTTGGGCAAATTCACCAATGACTTCGGTGTAATTGGATGGGTTCAGGTTTTTGATGCTGCTAACACCTTCAACCCAATTACCAGCAATATAGTTTTTCTGAATCTGTGACATACAGGTTTCCTGTTAATCCCAATTAGTTGAATAAATAAAGAAGCATTTTAGTACCATTCTCATGATAATAATAATTAATTGATTGTTTGCTTTGATAAGTTTTGCTTTAATACGCAAATGTTGCCCGATATTAAAATTGCCCACCTGAGAACCTTTATCACGGTTGCCGAATGCGGTAATTTTCGCCGTGCAGCCAATATACTGTGTCGCTCCCAGCCGGCAGTCAGCTTAGCTATCAAACAGCTGGAGCGGCTACTAGGTGCAGAACTATTCGATAAACAAAAGCAGGGCCAACTCACTGCCTTCGGTAACAACTTTTTACCTCAGGCAACACATCTGTACCAGCAATACCAAAACACCTTAACCAGCGCACTGCAGATTGCCCAAGCCAAAACTGGCACCGTACGTTTAGGTGTCCTGCCCTCTGTCGCCAAGCATTTTCTAAGCCATATTATGCGCTGCTTTATGCAGCAATACCCATTAGTTGAGCTACAGGTTCAGGATGACAATGGTGACAATCTACGTAGTAAATTGCTAGCTGGGCAAATTGATCTTGCCGTCAGTAGCATATGGCAGCACGAACCAGATATAGAACATCGTGATATATGCCGTGATACGGTTGGTTTGGTAGGCGTAAAGGAACACCCCTGTATGCAAACCGAGAGCATTGATTGGCAGCAGATAGCACAACACCGACTGATTCGTAACGGCACTACACCATTAATCAACAATACCGCCGCCCATGCCTTTATCAATGCGCCCATGCATATTGCCAATATGGCATCTCTAGAAGCCGTGCTTAGTGCTGGCGCAGGTATTACCACCCTACCATGGCTGGCTTTCCCACAAAACAATACCCATTTAGCCTTTAGAGTGTTGCAGCAGGGACAAATACAACGCCGTATAGCCCTGCTACAGCTAAGGCAGGCACACCAACTACCAGCAACACAAGCTTTGGAAAAGGTTATTTTGACGCACTTTGCCAGTGCTGCCAAGAACCTGCAAAATGCTTACCTAACCATAGGGCCGGCCGAGGGTTAATCAAACTTAGTTCGATTGCGCAAACTGGCACTAACTAGAGTGTCTTTATTCCTGATATTGCAAGTTACGAATTTGATTGGCTAACTGATCTAACTTGCGGTTAGTTTCTTGACGGAAGGTAACAATAGAATCCAAAGATTGTTCAGTCATATACAAGCGCTCATCGAGTTCTGCTGCCGTTTGCTCCATTGCACCAACAACACGCACTCGGCGCTGCAAGATGGCTAACTCAGACTGCAACTGATCAATCACCATATTAATCTGCGCAACATCAGACATAGCTGAACTTAATAACTGCTCCTCCTGTTTACTCATTTGCGTGCGCAATACAGCCAGATCTTCGGTATTACGTTGGTTAATATCACCATTTTTTTGAGTCGCCTCACTGGTCAGTTCAGCCAGCGCATTTAAACTGGCCAAGCCAGCTTGTAAAACTTCACTGGTGGCACGTATTTCAATAAGTGATTGCTGGGCTTCACCAACACTGGTTTGCAAACTACCATTATCCGCCCGCATACTGACCAGTGTCGACAAAACCTCGGCCAGCTCAGCTTTCTGCGTCTGTAATGCCCCCTGAGCAGCAGTTAAGCCTTTGTCTTGCTGTGATATTTTTGCGGTCATTTGCTTATTACCAGCAACAATATTAGCAACACTAGTTTGCTGACTGGCAATCAGTTCTTGCTGTTTTTCTACCAGTGACGTTTGCGCAGCCAGTTGTTCCGTATGCTGCTGGATGCCCACACTATTGTTTTCTACCGCCTTCTTGTTCTCAACGATGGCTGGCTTGTTAGTTCGATAAGCCACACCCCACAACTTGTCAATTTCTGAGTCAACAAACTTGCTGCGTTCCTTCACCCGGTCATCCAATAGCTTCACTTGTGCCTGCACCACCGTGCCTGATTTGTTCGCATTGACATCGGTTGCCACAACCAGAGCCTCCAACTCACCGATACGTTTACGGGCATGCCCCAACTCACCGCGTGAAACCGTCAGCATATCTTCCATATCAACAATACGGTTATGCATCCACCAGCCACCAAAAGCCAGCATCGCAATGACCAGTAGCCAAGATAACCATAGACCAAAGCGATGCTTTGGTGCACTCACAGGTTCAACTGCTGCCTTAACAGCCAAAGGGGTTGGGTGAATGGTTGCTTCCCTCTGGCCCGTTGCGCTACCACCCTGTTTGCTAGTACTTGCTGTGGGCTGGCTTGCTACCCCACGGAAAGCCTTTATTTCATCAGAATCTGGCTTGAGCATTGGTATATCTTCGATATCATCACGTCTGGGCATGTATATAAATCCTTTAGCGCATTAAGGGTTCTATTTATGCCATCCAAAAGCGGCACATTTGACCCTATGCATTAGTCACCGTTCAACCGGTAAAAATAGCATGATTTTAACCATATGTAGAGTTGTTCGACAAAATTTATGCACCTTTAGTTCAGGAGTTAAGACCGAAAAGAAGGTCTAAACAATACCTTAATTCTATTGTTGGCTCACTATGCCGTTAATCATATGCCAGCAAACCAACCAACAGGACACTATTATTAGCCTGCTGTACTGGGCTGGTAAACACCAAAACAGGCATAGTGAAGATCCTCTTTAACATTGACTGTGGCAAAATTTAACTTATATAATCACACCGAATATGGCCAATATATAGGATGTCCAAGTGCTAGAAAAACTACCCATGACGGCCCTTTATGGAGGCGTTCTTATTGGCCTGAGTGCTACCATGCTATTAGCATTTAATGGTCGTATTGCCGGCATTAGTGGCATTCTTTACCGCTTGTTGTTTAGCCATCTGGATGCTTATGAGCGCAGTTGGCGCCTGGCTTTTCTGGTTGGGCTTTTGGCTGGTGGTTATATGCTTCTACCAATTGAATTTGAGCTGCGCAAAGGCTATTCCAGCCTACTTTTGGCCTGCTCTGGTCTGGCTGTGGGTATTGGCACACGCATCGGTAATGGCTGCACCAGCGGCCATGGTGTATGCGGCATCGGCTTATTAGCTGGCCGATCTATTATCGCCACCTTAGTCTTTATCGTCAGCGGTATTATTACCGTGACCATACTAGGTTCATTTACAGGCTAAGAGGGGCAATATATGCAACGCGTTATCATTGCCTTGCTGGCCGGCATCATATTTGGTGCCGGTCTGGTGCTTGCCGAGATGGTTAACCCCATTAAAGTGCAGGGTTTTCTTGATCTGTTTGGTAACTGGGATCCCAGCCTGATTTTGGTTATGGGAGGTGCAGTAACCATCACCCTGCTGAGTTCACGCTTTATTTTGCGTCGGACAAAGCCTATTCTTGCAGATCGCTTCCATACACCCGTGCGTTCCCTAGTTGACCGCCGCCTGATACTTGGTGCAGTGCTATTTGGCATTGGCTGGGGTCTTAGTGGCTACTGCCCAGGTCCGGGCTTAATCAATGCCATGATCAACCCGACTGAAGCCATGGTATTTATTCCAGCTTTGATTATTGGTGGCTGGATTGGACAAACGCTATCAGCTAGCTAGTCAAAAGCATATCCAAACGTTTGACACTATCCAAAATACCCTTTGACTGGTCTTGCATATCAACCAAGGCCTCAGCCGCCATTGGATACATGGCACTCTTGTCTGGCAACTGTTTGTTAGACTCCACCATATAACGCATACGTGGCACAAAAATCCACTGTAACCAACTAGTAAAGCTCATGGTGTCACAACAAAAGGGTTGGCTACTCATCATCGCTTCTTCAGAAGGCGATAAATCACTCCACAAACCCACATTTTCCATTTCCCGTTGTAAAACCCCTAACTCACGCAACACCTGCGCGGGTTGTTCTGATACCATTTTTTATCCTTAAAGGCTGCCCAACTCATTAGCAGCAGACTAGTGACAGAGACACTATAGATTGATTATAGCACCCGGCAAATCAAATAGGTGGTTCAAGCCACAGAGCTTTAGCGACCAAGACCATTCTATCATCTTCACAGAGTAAACTCAGCCATTAACCAACGCTGGTCTGGTTATATACTTGCCACCAAAACACCGCTTTGTACCAATACCATATATAAAGCAGTGCCTCCCATTATACTTACCAATGACTGCCGCCAAACAATATGCAGCACTATGGTAGTTAGCAAACCCAACAACTCAGGTACAAAATTAATCGACATGATATCTTCATGCTTAAAACTATATACCAATAACAGCACCATTAGCACAGGAGGCAGATAATGTCCCAGATAGTTCAGTAATGGGTGATCCGAGGCCTTACTCAGCACCACAAAAGGCAGCGCTCGGGTGAGAAACGTCGCGACAGCCATGACCAGCATAACCAACATCAAGTGATAGGTGCTTTCCATTGCTGGACTCCTTTAGACATTAGTAACACCGTTAAAGCCAGCAAACAAGCAACCAGTAGCATTTGCTCACGGCTGATAAAGAGCAAGGTGCCCAAACCAATACCCAAGGCCAATATAAACACCAGTGGTTTGCGAACCACTTTATATTGCTCAATAGCCAACACCATAAATAAGGCCGGCAGGGCAAATTCCATACCCAGTGTAGAAAAACTCAATTGCCCACCTAACCAGCCTCCAAGACCGCAACCCAGCACCCAGTAGCCCTGATTTAGAGCCGTTACCAATAGCTTAAACTGAGAGCGATCAAGATGGGCGGGGATATTTGTGACAGTGTATAGGGCGTAGGTTTCATCAGTTAAACCAAAGATCATATACCAGCGCTGCCAGCCCTTGTTTGGCAACCGGCCAAGCAATGACAAACCATAAAAAACATGGCGCATATTAAGTAGTAGAGTGGCGGTAAATATTTCCACAAGCCCAGCTTGATTAGCCAACAAACCCACCGCCAAAAATTGTGCCGCACCCGCGAACACGACCACGCCCATAAGGCCGGCAAACAGCCAATGGTAGCCTAAATCAGCAAATAATATACCAAAGGCAACACCCAAAGGCACATAGCCAAACAACACCGGCATGCTGGCTCGAAATGCAAACGCCAAGGGAGTTTCGGGGCTCATAATAATCTTAAAACCGTTGCCAAAAACAAGGCTAAACACAGGGTCCGGCGATAGTAGCAATGTCCCTATTAGAGGTCAATGTAAGACCCATAATCATTAACGGCTACCCGCACCCTGCCGGGTAAAGTGAGGGAGTTTACCAGACCCGCCATCTGCTTCTGCTTGGTGCCCAAACCAGGCGCAATGGCAAAAGCATAATCAAGTACTAAACTCTATTAAATATAATTATCCCAGATTCCGCAGTTGACCGTGCATTCGTCTTTTAACGTATTGAATATGAACAATATTTGACAAGAGTACCCTTCACCAGTTGGGTGCAGCACCATGCGGAATCTAGAATTATTTACACCAATCAAAAAATCACGCCCATAAGCAACAAAACACGGGCTGTCATAGCAACTTAAATATCAATAACCAATAGAGAAAAATGATGGATACAGCACAAGAGAATACGGCGCCAGTGACTACAGATGAGATTGACCTGCGCGATATAATAAAGCCGCTTTGGTGCAACAGATGGTACATTCTTTTGTGGGGCATCCTTTGTGCTCTGGTCATCACTATTTATCAATTGGGTGGCATCACACTTAACAAAAATGATCAGGCCCAAATGCAGATTTATTTTGATTTTCAAGGTGCCAGCGATGGTATCTACCCCAATGGTACCCAGTTCTCACCACTCGAACTCTTGTCAGACCCTGTATTAAGTGCAGTTTATAAGCGCCATATCGATAGCGATATCAGTTACGATAACTTTAGCCGGGCTTTAACCCTAACCCCCAATTTTTCCGGGGCCGAGCAACTCGAAGCGATTGTTACCCAACTTGCTGCCCAGGACAAAGGCTTATCAGTAAGTGAGTTTAATGACTCTGTAGCAACCTACACAGCGTCACTGCACAAACATTCGCAAACTCATATTACCCTGTCTTTAGACCTGGCTATTGTACAGGGCAATATGGCACAGGCGACTCGTATTCTAACCGCTATTGCGGATACTTGGGCCACCCAAGCTCTAACTGATCGCGGGGTGATGAAACTATACAAACCTCATATCAGCAGTCAAATTATTACCTCCACAGATAGCGAACTGATCAAGATCAACATCTTAACTGATACTCAGCAACGACTTGCAGAGACCGTAACGGAATATTTTGCCGATCCGCAGCTTGCCTCTTTAACGGATCCTGAATCCGGCCTGACGCTGGCCGATCTATCACTCTTACTAAGTACCGAGGACAAGTATAAGATCTCTATCTTAAGAGAAATGGTTATCCGGTCGGGAGGAGTTAGTGGCAGTACTGCATGGTATAAGGGCTTTCGTGAAGCACGGCTGGTTAGACTAGAAAGAGACCGTGACCGTTTGCAACGCATGGTAACAGTATATGATGATGCTATGGCACAATTCAGCCAACATCAGCAAACACAAACACGAGGGGTAGGCGCAGCAAATCAGTCACCAACCAGCCAAGCTATTTACTCGCCGCAATATAGTGAAGATCTGGTCAATTCACTGTTGCAACTGGGCTCAAAAATGGCCGACCCTGAATATCGCAAAACCCTATTAGACGAGAAACTGAACTATGCTGCGCAACTACAACAGACCATTACAGAAATAGAATTCTATCACTCCACCGCTAATAACGATAATGAGGCCAGACTAGATATCGAGACCATCAATCAGCTTATTGAAGCGTCCACGGTCAGACTAACTGATATCAATAATGCATTAACTGGTATTGCAAAACTGGCTAACGAACGTTTCTTATCTGACAATGGCCAGTTGTATAGTTTACAAGGCGCCATCCAGCATGTAGCCACTGGTAGTCTGTCTGGCTCATTGCAGATAAAAGTACTGCTGGCCTTTTTATTAGGCTGTTTTTTCGGTGTCATACTGGTTTTTTTCAAGCTGTTAATAACATCTAACGTAGCATCATCAGAACCAGTAAGGTAAGGATTTACCCCCTTAGTCGTTTTCTTACCAGCAGGAATTTAAGCCGACAGCAACAGTATGTTTTCGGCACAATCTCTTCTATCAAAAGAGCCAGAATCCCAGAAGTGCCTTGGCAAACTGCCAGCAATATAAATTTAATAAGCCTTCAAATTGTTAAGCTATTTCATAACAATCAAAAAAGGCGTCATAGCCATCTTGGCGGTGTCAGTCCAGATCAGTTCGAGCGGGCCTCAAAATGAGGCTGTGGAGTGTCATGTTTTCTGGGGGAAGTCCACCATGGACGTCCCCTATGATTACATCGCAATATTGCGCATTGCACATACGGATAGGAACCTCAAAAATAGGAATGTTTTACACTCGCATTTTGGTGTCTATTTGGTGTCTGCGATAACCACAAACAAAAACAGCCGCTCGGCATTACCCGTAAGCGGCTGTTTTTGAAAGATATTCTGGTAGGACTAGGCAGATTCGAACTGCCGACCTCTACCATGTCAAGGTAGCGCTCTAACCAACTGAGCTATAGTCCTGAAGTGAGGCCGGAATGATACGGATATTAGTCTGTTAAATCAAGACCTAAGGCCATCTTTCATTGCTGATTTTCCAGTTTATGCACAAGACCAGCTGCATTACTCTGCTGACATCAAATGAGCTTTTAATTCATGTAGTTGATCACGATACTGGGCGGCCTGTTCAAACTGTAGATTCTTGGCGGCTTCAAACATAGCGTCTTCAATTTTAGCAATTTGTTGGCTGATTTCTTTGGCACTCATGCCAGTGGCATCAATACCATAAGCTGCTTGCTGATCTGCCACCTGACGACGGGATTTGCCATCACGTTTTTTACCGGAACCAGGCGCATAGGCACCTTCCATAATATCCTGCACGGATTTCTGCACGCCCTTGGGGGTGATATTGTGGTCAATATTAAACTGCAACTGTTTAGCTCGCCGACGTTCTGTTTCATCAATGGCTCGTTGCATGGAGCCAGTCATTCGGTCTGCATAAAGGATCGCCTTGCCATGTAAATTACGCGCGGCGCGGCCTATGGTCTGAATCAGGGAGCGCTCGGAGCGCAGGAAGCCTTCTTTATCGGCATCCAAAATAGTCACCAGCGACACTTCCGGCATATCCAGACCTTCACGTAATAAGTTAATACCCACCAACACATCAAACTCGCCGATACGCAAATCACGAATAATCTCTACGCGCTCTACCGTATCAATATCTGAATGCAGGTAACGCACTCGTACTCCATTTTCGTGCAAAAAGTCCGTTAGGTCTTCGGCCATACGTTTGGTTAATACGGTTACCAATACCCGTTCTTTTACCGCTGTACGCTTTTGAATTTCAGCCATCAGATCATCAACCTGAGTGCTTGCCGGGCGCACTTCCAGCTCGGGGTCCACCAGCCCCGTTGGTCGCACAACCTGCTCCACTACCTGATCGGCATGATCTTGTTCGTAGGGACCGGGAGTGGCAGAAACAAAGATTTTTTGTGGGGCAATGCGCTCCCATTCGGCAAATTGCATGGGCCGGTTATCAAGTGCTGAGGGCAGGCGAAAACCATATTGCACCAGGGTTTCTTTACGCGACCGATCCCCTTTGTACATGGCTCCCAATTGCGGAATGGTGACATGGGATTCATCCACTACCAACAAAGCATCAGGGGGTAAATAATCAAACAAGGTGGGGGGTGGTTCCCCCACTGCCCGACCAGATAAATAACGGGAGTAGTTTTCGATACCAGCACAAAAACCCAGTTCCTTAATCATCTCCAAATCATAGCGTGTACGCTGATCCAAACGCTGTTCTTCCACCAGCTTGTTGTGCTCACGAAAATGGGACAGACGATCCTTAAGCTCATCCTGAATATGGTCAATGGCTTGCAGCAAGGTTTCGCGTGGTGTCACATAGTGGGTCTTGGGATAGACCGTAAGACGTGGCACTTTACGCAACACCTGCCCAGTGAGTGGGTCAAAGAAACTTAGTTGTTCTATTTCATCATCAAACAATTCCACTCGCACGGCTTCTTCGTCTGATTCTGCCGGAAAGATATCAATGACATCACCTCTTACCCGATAGGTGGCACGATGGAAGTCAGTATCATTGCGGGTATATTGCAGCTCTGCCAAACGACGAATTAAATACCGTTGCTCCATCTGTTCACCACGATTCAGATGCAACACCATGCGATGATAGGCTTGCGGGTCACCCAAACCATAAATAGCCGATACAGTCGCTACAATAATGGCATCAGGGCGTTCCAACAGGGCCTTGGTAGCAGACAGGCGCATCTGCTCGATATGTTCATTAACCGACGAATCTTTGTCAATAAAGGTGTCCGAAGCTGGCACATAGGCTTCAGGCTGATAGTAGTCGTAATAGGAAACAAAATATTCCACTGCATTATTGGGGAAGAACTCTTTAAACTCGCCATATAGCTGGGCTGCCAGAGTCTTGTTATGGGCCAAAACAATGGCTGGCCGTTGCGCCCTGGCAATTACCTGAGCAATGGTAAAGGTCTTACCGGAGCCCGTCACACCCAGTAAGGTTTGACCAGCCAGACCAGCATCAATGCCCGTCATTAGTTGCTCGATCGCAACCGGTTGATCACCTGCGGGCTGGTATTTGGAGTGAATCTCAAATTTGCTATCTAGCACTTCTAATCCTGTTGCTGCTGCATATACCAAAGCCGGGCATAATGCCCCTGAGCCGCCAATAACTGCTGATGGGTGCCCTGTTCCACCAACTCACCCTGATCAATAACCAGTATATCGTCTGCATCAACAATGGTGGATAGACGATGGGCAATAACCAAGGTGGTACGTTGTTTGGCAATTTCCGCCAAGGCCTGCAAAATACTGCGTTCTGCAACTGAGTCCAAAGCCGAGGTAGCCTCATCAAAAAGCAATATAGGCGGGTTCTTTAACAACACTCTGGCAATGGCAATGCGCTGTTTTTCACCACCAGACACCTTTAACCCGCGCTCACCTACCAGGGTTTCCACCCCCTTGGGCAAAGAACCTATAAAAGCCCGCAGGTGCGCCATTTCTATGGCTTGCCAAACTTCTTCATCACTGGCATCAGGGCGACCATAGGCAATATTGTTCCAGATAGTATCATTAAACAACACGGTATCTTGCGGCACCACACCAATTTGTTGGCGCAAGCTTAGCTGTTGCACCTGATCCACAGGTTGCTGGTCAATCAGAATACGGCCCGACTGCACATCATAGAAACGAAACAACAACCGACCAATGGTCGATTTGCCTGAACCACTAGGACCAACAATAGCCACCTTATGGCCAGGTGCCACTTTAAAGCTCAGGTTTTTTAGAATCGGTCGTTCGGGCTGATAGGCAAAATCAACCTTAACAAACTCAACCGCTGCCTGAGTAACTTGCAAAGCCGGGGCTTGCACTACGTCTAACACTGCAGGCTGACGTTTTAGCAGATCAAACATATTTTCCACATCAGACATGGCACGACGTATTTCGCGATAAATAAAGCCCAGTGCCCCCAAAGGAATAAACAATTGCAGTAGATAAGCATTGACCATAACCAGATCACCCAAAGTCATAGTGCCATCCACCACTCCTTGGGCGGCCAGATACATTAGTGCGGTTAAACCCACACCAATAATCAACGCCTGACCTGAGTTTAATAGGGCCAAAGATAAGCGGTTATTTACCCGTGCCTGCTCCCAAGCCTGCAAATTAACGTTGTATTGCTCGGTTTCAAAGGCTTCATTATTAAAATACTTAACTGTTTCGTAGTTTAATAAGCTGTCTATAGCACGAGTACTCGACTGGCTGTCCAAACGATTGGCTTCCTTAACAAAGCCCGTGCGCCATTCTGTAGTAATCACACTAAAAACAATATAGGACACCACACAAGCTAAGGTAATCAGAGAAAACCAGATATTAAATGCCCACAAGAGTATGACAATAATAATACCCAGCTGCACCAGCGTCGGCAAAATATTGAAAACCATAAAGCGCATCATAAAATTGATGCCGTTGGTTCCCCGATCGATATCACGGGAAATACCACCGGTTTGACGACTAAGGTGAAAATCCAGTTCCAACCTGTGCAAGTGGGCAAATACTTCCAGCCCCACCTTACGCATGGCACTCTCCGTCACCCGGCTAAATACGGAATCGCGCAGTTCATCCAAAAACACACTACCAAAACGCATGCCGCCATATAGCAGGACAAAGCCCAGGGGTATAACCAATGCCTTGCCCATATCATTATCAAGGGCATCAACCAGTCCTTTTAAAGCCCAGGGCATGGCCACAGAAACGCCAATAGCACCGACCAGACAAAGCATAGCAATTACCACTCTGGCCTTGTGAATCAGTAAATAAGGCCACAAGGTCTTCAGCAAAGCCCAAAAAGCAATGTCTTTAAAAGGCTTAATAGGGTGCTGGCCATAGCTGCGCTTTATATTGCTTTTCATTTAGACCTCAGACAACCCCGGTTGGGCCGGCAAGAACACAGAAGAGCTTTGCAAGCACCGTGGTTTCGTTCTGCACCAAAGAAAACACCCGCACAGAAAGGGAGTGTATGGGTGATAAATAACCGCTGGTATAGGTTTTTTAACGCCCTCACAGGATAAAATAACCACCCTGCAAAAGTTTTGACCAATCTAATCACCACTATTGATTACCATAATAGCTTCCATCTCGATCTGCACGGCCTTGGGTAGTGCTTTTACCCCTACCGCTGCACGGGCTGGATAAGGCGCCTGAAAATATTGTGCCATGATTTCATTTACCGTTGGAAAATTGCTCAGGTCAGTCATAAATATGCTTAGCTTCACTACCTCAGACAAACTGCCACCAGCAGCCACAGCAACCGCAGCAAGATTATCAAACACCTGACGAGTCTGATCAGCAAATTCCTCACTACACACTTCCATAGTGGACGGATTGAGAGGTATCTGACCTGAAATATATACCGTATCACCCACCCTAACAGCTTGGGAATAAGTGCCAATAGCTGCAGGGGCATTGTTAGTAGCAATAATTTGCTTATCAGTCATAAAATGATCCTCTTTTGGAAATATTTGACAAGGTCAGGTTGTGCAACATAAATGGCCCCAGATAATAACAGGGCAGGGATAAAAGATGCCAGCCGAAATGCGACATAATACACCTTGTCAGGGAAGGTCCGAATAATCAACTCGCCGGAGTTACTAAGCTAACAACGCAGGCAAGTCAGCAATAGAATCCAGAACATAATCAGCCTCATGCAGATCAGCTGCCGCACTGGTTCCCGTAAGCACCCCAACCACTGCTCCAGCACCAGCACTTAGCCCCATATGCATATCGTGGGTATTATCACCTACTACCATAACCTGCTCTGGCCGCAAACTCATAACCTGACAAAAACCTTGCACCATACCAGGCCCGGGCTTACTGCCATAACCAGAATCATAACCAGCCAAAAAATCAAACAAATGCAGGCAATCAAAAGACGCCATGGAGGTATTAATGCCCTGCTCACTATCCATAGTGGCCACTCCCAGGATATAGCCCATTTGCTGCAGTCGCTGCAGGGTGACAGTCAAGTTATCAACAGCAACACTCGGAGGCGTCGTGGCATTGGCAAACTCAGCATTAATAGTGACCTCCAGCTCCGCTACCGGGAGCTTTAGCTCTTTAGCCCAGAGCTGCGCAATCTGCAAATTATTCCCCGCCGCCAAAATAGAACCACTAATTATATTATTAGTATGCATATCGTAACCAACCAAAGACATTAAGCGTAACATTAAGGTAACATCACCATCGCACAGCTTGGCTAACAAGGCTCTGCCTTTGGGTATCCAGGTTGCGTAAAAGTCTAACAAGGTGCCGTCCTTATCGAAAAGGATACCCGCTATTTGACTTAAATCACCCGCTGGGCTGGTCATAATCAGATTCCTCCATAGGAGCCTCAGCAAGGTTAGGAGCCTCAGCAAGATCAGAAGCCTCAGCAAGGTTGTTGTCATCTACTCCCCGCCAACGACTATTATGCAACTCACCCTGACGATGCAATAACGGGTACGCAATCGCCGTAAAATGAGAATGTAAGCGCTTGATATCACGCATAATATCAGTGAATAGACTATGCGCCAAAGGGCTTACCCTCTGATCCATGGCCCGTTGTCGCAGTTTATCCAGATATTGCTGATGCATTACATTAAAAGACTGCTTGGCCTGAAACAGGCTTCTGGCAGCTTCAGTATCTTCACTCATCATCACTTGAAAAGACAAGGGCATAACAGCAAACAGACCCTGCATGCAGTCTTCAACCGCTTCTTTTTCTTGACTTGAAAACTCAATATGCAGGTGATTTTTCTTCTTTAACAACATGATAATACTGCGTTCAAGAATATCACCGGCATGTTCAATATTGGTAGTAAACAGCAACAAATCTTGACAACGTAAACGTTCATCAGGGCTTAGTTCCTGGCCTCCCAACTCCAGTAAATAGGCATTAATTTGCTGATGAAAGTCATCAATAATATCATCACTTTGGTGGATTTTTTTCGCCAGAGCATCCACACCTTTATACATATTCCGGTGCACATCCCGCAGCATATCTTCCAACAGATCACCCATAGTCAGAGTATCTCGCACCACATTGGCAATGGCTGCCGCGGGCGAAGTATCCAGAATATCATCCAGATGCTTGGGAGCGGGTGCCGGAGTCAACTTTTGTGGCGGCAAGCGATAATCTATCCAGCCTGCCAGCTTGCTAACGATAAGCATACCAAAACTGGCTACGGTTATATTGAACAAGCTATGCAACAATACCAACTGCCAGGCACCAGCAAACTGTAAACTATTGAACACAGTATGTAGCCAACCTAACAGAGGCACAAATGCCATTACCCCTAAACAACGCAACAGCAAATTTCCCAAAGGTGCTACGCGCTTGGCATTGCTGGCACCACGAGACATATATACAGGAATCAGAGCACTGCCAATATTAACACCCAGTATCAACAACAGCCCAGCCGGCACATCGATCACTTGGGCAGTAACAATACCTGCCAGCAACAGTACCATAACCAAACTGGAGTGCAGCATAAAGGTAACGGCGGCTGCAAATGCCAGCGCCAGCCATGGTTCCGCCAACAGGCTGCGCATCATATCCACAAACAGCTCGGAAGCCTGCAGTGGTCCAGCCATCTGACGCAAACTCCCCAAGGCCAACAACATTAACCCCAAGCCCATCGCGGCCTGCCCTATGCCCTGCAAACGCTTGCTGCGACCGCGTAATTCAAAACCCACGCCCAATGCTATCAATAAAGGACTTAACGCACTTAAATCAAACGACAAAATCAATGCTACTATGGTGGAGCCTACATCAGCACCAAGTAAAAAGGCCAGCCCGGCCTCTCCCTGCACCCCCAGTGAGGCGGCAAGTAAGGCGGCAGCTGTACTGCTCTGCAAAATAAGCGTCAGGGTAGCCCCCAGCCCCAAAGCTGACCATACACCGGCAAAACGATCCCTTACCAAATAAGCCAATTTACTGCCATAGGCACGAGTCATGCCCTGCTGCACACGTTTTAGCCCCCAAATAAGCAAGGTGACACCCCCGGCCAAACCAATAATTAGCTGGGTGATGCTGATATCGTTAGCAATGTCCATATAGGGCTACCTTGGGTGCCATTAGATAAGTGGGTGTTATACCAATGACTGTGCCATTGTGAAACAGACAAAGCAAGTTGTTTAATGGCTTGGCTGGCCCAAAATATTGGTTTGTACGACTACACGATCATCACCAAGGGTTTGCAATACAAACAAAGTCTCACGCCAATCTTGACAATACTGTGTACGGAACTTTAAAAGTGGCGTTGCTTGCATATCCAATAATAAAAAATCAGCCTCTTTGCCAAGGGCAAAGTTGCCAATTTTATCATCCAGATCCAATGCCTTGGCACCACCTAGAGTAGCCATATAGAAGGCCTGCTCAGGGCTTAGATTGACCTGCTGTAGCTGTTGGATTTTATAGGCCTCGGATAAGGTTTGCAGCATAGAGAAGCTACTTCCCCCACCAACGTCAGTACCCATACCAATATTAATATCAAACTGCTGCAATTGGCGCAGAGGAAACAGACCAGAGCCAATAAACAAATTGGACGTGGGGCAATGAGCAATGGCTGAACCTGAATCTGCCAGTCGTTGACACTGGCTATCACACAGGTGAATACCATGGGCAAAGATACTGCGCGGGCCCAGTAAACCCGCCTGATCATAGACATCCAGATAACTGTCAGCCTCGGGAAACAATTGCTTGACCCAAACGACCTCATCATGATTCTCCGACAGATGAGTATGCATATATACACCGGGGTTTTCTGCCACTAACTGCCCTGCCAGACGCAGCTGCTCTGCACTGGAAGTAGGAGCAAAACGTGGTGTTACAGCGTACTGCAGCCGATCAACGCCATGCCATTGGTTAATCAATTGCTGACTTTGTTGATAGCCTGTCGCTGGGGTATCCAACAGCTCCGGCGGCGCATGACGGTCCATCAGCACCTTACCAGCGATCATACGCAAATTTCGTGCCTGAGCAACCTGAAAAAAACCGTCTACTGACTCTGGATGTACCGTACAAAAAACCAAAGCTGTAGTAGTACCATTGCGTAGCAATTCTTGCAAAAATACCTCAGCTACCTGACGTGATTTCTGCAGATCACCAAATTGTGACTCAACGGGAAAGGTATAGGTACTTAGCCAATCCAACAGTTGCGTACCATAGGCGGCAATCATTTCAGTTTGCGGATAATGCACATGACAATCGATAAAGCCAGGCACCATAAGCTTGTCAGCATGGTCTTCCACACACTGCAATTGCTCGGTAGCATAGCCTTGGGCCAAAGTCTGATAGTCACCATAAGCTGCAATATGACCATTTTCGATATGCAACAACGCATCAGCCAGATACTCAATAGCTTGATCTTGTTTATCCGGTTCTGCCAGACAATGCAATAAAGGGCCGCGCAGCAACCGAGTTGCCGCCACAGAGTTAGTACTGGTTTGCATCATTACACCAATTCCTTACTGGCTTTAAGGGCGCTATCCGCCATATATACAGGTGTCTGCAAAGCAGCACCATCGTGCATTTGCTGGTATAACTTGATCACTGTTGCAGCTACAGAGATAGCTACTTCCATCGGTAATTTGCCTTTGATGCTGGCTTCTCCCATGGGACAGTGAAAAGTCGGCATAGCTGCAGCCAAGCCCTTAGCCAATAACCGATGACGAAAACGGGCAGCCTTGGTACGTGAGCCTATTACGCCCACATAGCGCCCATCACCACGTTTTAAGGCAGCTGCTGCCAACTGTAAATCCAGCCCGTGATGATGCGTCATAATCAGATAACAACTGCCCGGCAAACAATCATCAATCGCATCGACCGGATGTTCTTCATGCACACAGTTGACGCCTGTTGGCACCTGCTTGGGCAACATATCATAACGGCTGTCTACCCAGGTAATAGCAACGGGCAAGGACGCCAAAACAGGCACCAAAGCACGCCCAACATGACCAGCCCCAAATATCACCACAGGCATTTTACTCACAGCCATCTGCTCATACAGCAAGGTCACCTGACCACCACAACATTGGCCCAAACTAGCACCTAAAGCATAATGTTGTAATGCCGTGGTCTGCTGGTTAGGCTTGTCACGCAGTAACGAGCGGGCATATTTCACGGCCTTATGCTCAAGGTGGCCACCACCAATGGTGTCAAACTGGGCCTGTTCAGTCACCAGCATCTTGGCACCTACATTACGCGGGCTGCTGCCTTGCACCTCACACACACTGATAAGTACATAGGCCAAACCTTGTTCTTCACATTGGCATTGTGCTTGCAACCAGGCTTTCATGATTCACCTCTGCTGGCCTGCTGTAAAGCCCATAGTACACGTTCAGGGGTGGCTGGCGTATCCAGTTGTGGATTGACTTGACCAGCTCCAGCTTGATAGATCGCATCACGCAGTGCACTCCAAACACTAATGCCATACATAAACGGCGGCTCACCCACGGCCTTGGAGTGATAAATAGTGGCCTCATGATTACTGCTATTTTGTAGCAATGCCACATTAAATTGGGCCGGCGTATCACCTACGGCGGGAATCTTGTAGGTGGCACCAGAATTGGATTGTAAGCGGCCATCATTACCCCACACCAGCTCTTCCGTAGTCAACCAGCCCATACCTTGTATAAATGCCCCCTCGATCTGACCGATATCAATGGCCGGATTAATACTGGCCCCTGCATCATGCAAAATATCCGTACGTAACACCTTGTACATACCCGTCAGGCGATCCACTTCTACCTCACTTACGGCAGCGCCACAAGTGTAATAATAGAACGGATGGCCGGCAGCCTTATCACGGTCATAATAGATTTTAGGTGTACGGTAATAGCCGGTGGAAGATAACGAGATACGGGCTAAATAAGCCGCCTGTACCAGTTCCGCAAAGCTTTGCTTACCACTGGGCCAACTTACTTGCCCTGCCGTAAACTGCACTTCACTGGCAACACAGGCATGGGTTTGAGCAACAAACTCCTGTAGGCGCTGTCGAATCGTCTGACAGGCTGCTCTGGTGGCTTGACCATTTAGATCAGTGCCACTGGAAGCGGCTGTCGGTGAAGTATTGGGTACCTTATCTGTACGCGATGCCGTCACCACAATAGCACTCAAGTCTACACCTAATTCAGCAGCTGCGATCTGGCCTATTTTGGTATGCAAACCCTGACCCATCTCAGTGCCGCCATGGTTAACCTGTATGCTACCGTCGGTATATACATGTACCAGAGCTCCCGCCTGATTAAGAAACTGGGCCGTAAAGGAAATGCCAAATTTTACCGGTGTCAGGGCCAAGCCTCGCACCTTGCGCTGTTGGCTTTGATTATACTCAGTGATGGCTTCGCGCCGCTGCCAATACTGGCTGGATTCCACCAGTTCGCCAATAATGCGCTGCATGGGAAAGCCTTCCACCTGTTGATGGTAAGGGGTCTTCATACCGCGCTGGGGGCTATATAAATTGGCTAGACGTACACTTAACGGGTCCCGATTTACGCGCCGGGCAATATCATCCAGCATCTGTTCAGCCAGCATCATACCCTGCGGCCCGCCAAAGCCACGGAAAGCGGTTTGTGAGGCAGTATTTTGGAACCAGCGATGACCAGTAATCTTGGCAGCTGGCAGATAATAGGCATTGTCAGCATGAAACATAGCCCGATCAACAATCGCATCGGACAAGTCCGGACTGCATCCACACAAACCATGTAATTGCGCCTGCACCGCTAATATATGGCCACTATTATCGAAGCCGACTCTGGCCTGATTAACAAAGCCATGACGCTTGCCAGTCAATTGCATATCGTCACTGCGCCCCAAACGTAATTTCACTGCCCGTTGATTGCGCACCGCCAATAAGGCTGCCAGACAAGCCCATTGGGCCGCCTGAGTTTCTTTACCGCCAAAACCACCCCCCATGCGACGCATATCAACTACCACCAGATGCATGGGCAAACCCAGCACCTCAGCCACCAGCTTCTGCACCTCGGAAGGATGTTGGCTAGAACTGTAAACCAGCACACCTCCGTCTTCCTGTGGCAAGGCCAAAGCCACCTGTCCTTCCAGATAAAAATGCTCCTGACCGCCAATACGCTGTTCAATATCCAACTGACATGGGGCCTGCACCATCGCTGCAGCAACATCTCCTCTAGTCAAACTATGGCTGGGACGCACTGTGCGCTGAGCAGACTGGGCCGCAGCCAAATCCAGTATGGGAGTGGTAGCTTGGATTTCTATTACCGCCCGTCTGCCTGCCTGCCGGGCTTCTTCTCGAGTGTTGGCCAGCACAGCAAACACCGGCTGCCCGACATAATTTACCTGATTTTCTGCCAGCGCCAGATCACCAGGAAAAACCGGGCCAATATCCACATGACCCGGAATATCTGCTGCCGTAATAACATCCACCACGCCGGGTGACTGCCATACTTTACCCAAATCAAGCTTGGTTATTTGACCGCTAGCCACCTGAGCACCACCAACATAAGCTGACAAACAATTTGCCGGCACGGGGATATCATCAACATAACGGGCCGTACCAGTAACATGCAAATAAGCACTTTCATGCGCCTTGCTTGCCCCGATCACGTTAACGCCAGCGGTATCAGTTAGCGGCGCATCACTCTCTACTTGCGGCAGCTTTCTCATGTCAGACCTCCCACTTGATTGGATTGTGTTTGTGTAAACCAGTGTGTCAGCATATTGGCACACACCTGCAAGCGGTAATCCGCACTGGCTCGCACATCACTCATAGGGGTAACATCCTCCCTTAACCACGCCAGAATTTGCTCACCATCAAGCTCTGTTGGCACCTTACCCAGCAAGGCTGCTTGTAAATGTTTGGCCAACACTGGTGTTGCAGCCATACCACCGAGGCCAATTCGACATTGGCTTATCTGGTCATCGACCAGTTCATAGACCAGGGCGATACAGGCGGCAGAAATATCATCCTCATAACGCTTGGATATCTTTTCAATATGTACTTGCTGGTCACTTATAGGCACCAGTATGTCGCGAATATACTCCCCTGGCGCCAACACAGATTGGCGATACCCCGTGTAAAATTCAGCTATAGGTAATTGTCGTGTCTGTGTTCCCGCTTGCAGTATTAGTTGCGCCTGTAAAGCTAGTAACAAAGGTGGCGTATCGGCAATTGGCGAGGCATTGGCAATATTGCCACCCAAAGTACCCTTGTTGCGTACCTGACGCGAGCCAATCAGGGGCAACAGTTTTTGCCAAGCCCGGCTTGACTGGGCGACATCAGTCTGTATGTAGTCTTGCAACTGGCTATAAGTGACAGCGGAGCCTATATGCAACACATCATCCTGACGTTTGATTTGCTGTAATTGTGTCACCTGAGACAAATCGATATAAGCTTCTCGAGTATACAATTGTTGTGTGACTTCCAACCCCAGATCTGTACCCCCACTGATAAATGTAGCCTCTGGTGCAGCATCTATTGCCAGTGCTAGTTGTTGCTCTGTTAAGGGTTGTTGATAAGATAATGGCTTGGCAGGCTCATCAATAGATGACAAATAAGTGGTCACTTCCCTGGTACTTAAGCCAACCACAGTTGACTCACAAGCCTCACCGCCAAGGGTAAAGGGAGCCAGACTTGCAGCTGCCTTCAAAATAGGATGGTAGCCAGTGCAACGGCACAGATTGCCAGACAAGGCTTCCTCAATATCATGCCGATGGCGGCTCAGGTCACTTGGCGATTGCATGGGGTTGGCTGGGGTATTTAACCACCATGCCATCATGGCCATCACGATGCCCGGCGTACAGAAGCCACATTGACTGCCGTGAAAATCGACCAAAGCCTGCTGTACGGGTTGCAGTGTGTCTCCTTGGTTAATGCCATCCAGAGTCACCAGATGACATTGTGACACACTACCAAGCAGAGCAATACAGGCATTAACCGCAGCATAATGTATTTTCCCTGCCTGCCAGCGCCCTACCAACACCGTACAGGCACCACAGTCACCGGCACCGCAGCCTTCTTTGGTAGCAGGCAGCTCCTGCTGCTCACGCAACCAATTGAGCAAGGGTTGCCGGCACTGCTGCTCAGTAATATTTAAAGACTGATTGTTTAATAAAATCTGCATTCTCTCAGGCCTTTATAATGATAATATAGGCCTATTCTTACAAATCTTGTCTAATTGGTCAATTTTTTAAATTTTGCCATATATCTGTTACAATCAATCACCGCTTTGTGCCAACTTCTAGCAGCCACTCATATTATGAATAGAACCATCCCTCGAGGGCCCTACAAGCCCGGTAAAATACGTCAAAACAGCGAACAATGCATGCTAGATGCTGCCACACAGGCCTTCTCAAGGTATGGCTTTAGCGGCACCAGTATGCAAAATATCGCCGACACAGCAGGTGTGCCAAAAGCCAACGTGCACTATTATTTTAAAAATAAGATGGGTGTCTACACGGCTGTTCTGGGTAACATTCTGGACCTGTGGGATACTGTATTGAATGACATCACGGTGACAGATAACCCTGCCACAGCTCTATGTCGCTATATCGACGCCAAAATTGATTTTTCTCGTACTCATCCTCAGGAGTCGCGCGTTTTTGCTAAAGAAATGCTCAGTGGCGCACCACATTTACAAGAGTTTCTGCAGGATAAATATGAGGCATGGCTGGCCAGCCGTCTACGTATTTTTCAAAGTTGGATAGATGCTGGCAAAATGGATCCCATTGATCCAGCTCACCTGCTGTTTATGATCTGGGGATCAACTCAGCACTACGCCGACTTTGAACCGCAGGTAAAGCAGTCACTGGGCACAGATACCCTGCACCAGGAACACTTTGATGCCGCCGCCAAAACCGTTAAGCAGGTTATTCTAAAGGGCTGTGGTTTAACGCCACCGGCCCCTTAGAGTATGCCCGAAAAAGTTATCAACCCATCAATACCACAGGCTATCAATCTTCCCCATGCTGCTCATAGTCCTGATCCAAATTGACCAGTGGCTGATTATCAAGTGCTTGCTCAAACGACTTCAGACGCTTGTATACAGACAGCAACTCAACAATAATGGGCCACGAGTTGACCAGATACTGGAAGGAGTTACTAACCTGACCAAAGGCGGTGAGAATCTGCTGTAAAATGCCAAACGTAATGGTACCTGCAACAATGGTAGGAATTAATAGAATATAGGCAAAGATATTGTCTGCCTGCAGATAAAAACTACGTGCTACATTAAAGTACAAGTAGTGAAAATACAGCCGGAAGTAGTTCTTACGCACATTACTAAATAGCTCGCCTAGGGTAATAGGTGCAGCACGCTCGGCATGATCCTCACCATATACCAGCTCTTTGCGGTAAGCTGCCTCAACGCGCTGATTTTTGAACTCCAGCCCCGGTAGCTTGATCCCCACAAAGGCGAGAAAGAAGGTACCAAATACTGACCAAAAAATAGCGGCATAAAATAGCGGCTGGGCAATCTCACCCACCACTGGTAACTCTTTTACATATTCAGATAAAGACCAAAGTACAGGTAGAAATGCGACTAAAGTCATCACTGAGTCCACCAGAGCCACACCCAAGCCTTCCATAATACTAGCAAAGCGCATGGTATCTTCTTGCACCCGCTGGGCCGCACCTTCCACGTGCCGTAACTGAC
>JASMLZ010000023.1 GCA_030748435.1 Gammaproteobacteria bacterium
CCAACCGCTGGACTCCTGGTCAGCGCGTTTTGCTACCAAGGCAGATAACAAACATTTGGGCGAAGCAGTGGTTGCTGAAACCAGTTTTGTTTCGGTTTGGGTGATAGTTGGCTTTTTGGCCTATGAAATGCTGGTTTACTTTACCGGTTTGGATCTACAGGCTCAGTTTGCTTCTTTGGCGTCATTGGCGCCTTTGGTAGCTATTATAGTTGGTCTGATACCGGGCTGTGGGCCACAAATTGTCGTAACGACCCTTTATATCAATGGCATCGTACCACTTTCTGCGCAACTGGCCAATGCTATTAGCAATGATGGCGATGCGCTATTTCCTGCTATAGCACTGGCGCCCAAAGCGGCCATGTTAGCCACAGCATATAGTGCCATACCGGCCTTTATCATTGGCTATGGCGTCTATTTTCTGGGTTACTAGTGGTACTCTATAAAGGTCCTTGAATAAAGCATAAGGATTTTTCTACTAGCCTGCTTATAGCTGCTCCATCACACTCTTGCCTTTGTGTTCAATTACTGCCAACCTTAAGCCTGAATGTTAACTAGGCAGTCTTTTCCACCAGACACACTGAGTGTGCCACTACAATGTGGTTGATGCACTGGCTTGTGTCCTGCCCTGTGATTGAATAAAGGTTCTATATGCTCACCCAGACCGCTTTTTCGTCGTCTAAACCAAAGCGCCGCTCCTATGATGTAGTGATTGTCGGTGGTGCCATTATGGGGGCATCAGTGGCCTGGTATTTGTCTAACAATGCTGATTTTAACGGCTCGGTATTAGTGGTGGAAAAAGATCCGACCTACCAGTTTACTTCCACTATGACCACCACCTCCTGCATACGTCAGCAATTTTCTACCGAGCTGAATGTGCGCATATCGCAGTATGCGGCTGAGGTGATCAATAACTTTCGTGAGCATATGGGGGGTGATAAGCGAGTACCTGACCTGTCTATTCAGAACTTTGGTTATATGTATCTGGCGGATAATCAGGGCTTTGCAGATGTGCTGCGCAAAAACCAGCAGGTGCAGCTTGCTGCGGGCGCGCACACCCAGTTGTTAACCGCTGCGGAAATTAAGCAGCAATACCCCTTTTATCAGCTTGATGATATTGTTTTGGGGAGCATTAATTTGGTTAATGAAGGCTATTTTGATAGTACCGCGGTGTTTGATTGGTGGCGTCGTAAATCCTGTGAACAGGGTGTCGAATATGTGGCTAATCAGGTAGTAGCCATAAACTGCAATAAGGCCGGTAATCGTGTTGCGACGATTACACTGGATTCCGGTGAGGTTATTGCCTGTGGTCAATTGGTCAATGCTACCGGCCCGCGGGCGGATGTTACGGCCAAGATGGCGGGTATTGCTTTGCCGGTGGAGCCAAGGAAACGCTATTCATGGGTGTTTACTGCCGAACAGCCATTAGACCAAGCCCTGCCGCTAACCATAGATCCTGCCGGTGTGCATGTCAGGGAAAGTGGGCATGGTACCTATCAGGCTGGAGGTCATGCCCTTATTGATCCGGCAGCAGATTATGATGATTTCACTATGGATAATACTTTGTGGGAAGAGCATATATGGCCAGTTTTGGCGAAACGTATTCCGCAATTTGAAGCCATCAGGGTGACCAGTGAATGGACAGGGCATTATGCCTATAACGTGCTTGACCATAACGCTATCCTTGGGCCCCATACAGAAGTAGAAAACTTTATTTTTCTGAACGGCTTTTCTGGCCATGGCCTGCAACAGGCGCCGGCTATGGGACGCGGTATTGCCGAATGGATCGTTTATGGTGAGTACCGGAGTATGGATTTAAGTGCCTTTGGCTATGGGCGTATTGTTGATAACCTGCCATTGGTTGAAAATGCCATCATCTAGTGAAACATTCACTCATCCGAGCCAGCTTATAATAAGCGGATGATAGCATAGCTAGGCCATATTAATTATATTTCAACATCCTACGCAAGATATAAGCGATCAACTGCGATTTGCAGGTTTGAGGCATAGAGCTTATTCACTCTCGGTAATAAGCAATACTCTGTCTTGTGTCCCGGTGACCTTGACCTGAGTAGCGGCTGGCAGGTTGGATTGCGCCCGCACGCGCCAGAAAGTATCGCCGATTTGTTCTTTGCCTTCACCACCTACAAGGTCATTGCTTAGGGTAAGTGTGCGGCCAACCAACTGCGCCGCACGATCATTAAGCTCTGGATGATCAGTTTTTTCGTTAAAGGACCTAAACTGCTTCCAGTAACGCCAGGACAGGATCACGGCCACTGCGCCAAAGACACTGATTTGGGTTTGCCAGGACAGGTCGTTGTTGATCAAGTTCAGTACTACCAAGGTGGCAGCCGCACCCGCTGCACCAAGTAGAAAGCCGGCAGCCCCCATGGCTTCACCTGCAAGTAGCAACAACACCAGGATTAACCAGTGCCAATGATTTAATTCGGTAAAAAACTCCATGGGAAATCCTGTCTGTTAGTGGTTATTTATGGTGTTTTGTGATCTTTGCTCAAGTCTTTAACCAGATCACTAATGCCGGCGATGGAACCAATAACACTGCTGGCTTCCAGTGGGATCATCATCACTTTATTATTGTCAGACTCTGCCAAGCGCCCCAAAGCATCGACGTACTTTTGTGCTACAAAGTAGTTAATGGCGCGGCTGTCGCCGTCCTGAATGGACTTGGATACCATGTCTGTGGCTTTGGCTTCAGCCTGAGCCAGACGTTCACGGGCTTCAGCTTCGCGTTTGGCGGCCTCCAACTGGCCCTCAGCCTTAAGGATTTCTGATTGCTTTTGACCTTCTGCGACCTTGATAGCCGCCTCACGTTCGCCTTCGGCTTCCAGAATTTGCGCTCGCTTTTCCCGTTCGGCTTTCATCTGCCGGGCCATGGCGCTAACCAGATCATCAGGTGGGGCAATATCCTTGATTTCAATACGGGTGACTTTCACTCCCCATGGGTCCGTAGCTTCGTCTACTTTGATCAGCAGTTCGCTGTTAATACGCTCCCGGTTAGAGAGCATTTCATCCAGCTCCATAGAGCCTAAAACGGCACGAATATTGGTCATAACCAAGGCTTGCATAGCGCGCTCAAGCTGGTTTACTTCATAGGCTGCCTGAGAGGCTTCTTGAATTTGAAAGAAACACACAGCATCGGTTTCTACCTGCGCATTATCTGAGGAAATGATTTCTTGAGGGGGTACGTCCAGTACCTGCTCCATCATATTCAGTTTGCGCCCAACCACGTCAATAAATGGGATCAGAATATGCAGGCCGGGATTGAGGGTGCGAGTGTACTTGCCAAAGCGTTCGATGGTCCAGTTATAACCCTGAGGCACCATACGCACGCCCTTAAATAAAACCAGCATGGCAAGTATTAAAAATACAATAGCCGTAAGGCTCTGGCCAATATCAATCATTTGATTACTCCTGTTATCATTGTTAGTAGTTTAACAATAGCGCCATTTTGTTGTTTTGCCGCTAATTATTTATGGTGCCAGTGTATTGTATTCTGCAGCGTCAGTGAAGTGTTTATTGTGGTGTGCTGATCAGCAAGAGACAGATCATTGATAGTCGGTTAGGCTAGTTGGCGCTATTATTTTGGGGAGCGAGGTGTGAGTGTTTGCCTGACCAGGCTGGCGATCACTTGGGTATTAAAGGCCGGTAAACTATTTTTTGCGGACTTTGGATGGTGGTAGGGCAAATTTTTGCTTAAACAGGCAGCTAAATGAAGTGGAAGAGCTAAAGCCACATAGTTGCGAGATCTGGCAGATTTTAAATGTGGTGGTATTGATCAGGCTGTAAGCATAACGCAGGCGGATTTCCATATAGGCTTTACTTGGTGAAGTATCCAGACAAGCGGCAAACTGGCGTTCTAGATGGCGTCTTGAGAGGCCTATTAAATCAGCCAGTTCACATATGCCCAGAGGTTCTTCCAGATTATTTTCCATCAGCAACAGGGCTTCTTCTACGACCTCGGGCAGTTGGATATTAGTCCCCATGGAGGCGCGAATATAGCCAGTGGTGTTTTGATGCGTCAAGAGCATATGCTCCAGTAAAGCATCACTGGTGGCCATGCCCATAGCTAGGGCTTTTATTTGCTCTAAATAGTTATGGCTGTTTAAGGCGCTGGCATATTGCATATTGGAACTCATTGTTGTTTACCGTTAGCGGCATTCGCCACGTAGAGGGCTAGGCATTAGCTGTTTTATGTCTGCACTGCTATGGCCACTGGCCAGCAGAAAGTGCAGTTTGGCAAAGGCGGCTTCCAAGGTTAGATCTGCACCACCAATGATCCCTATCCGGTTCAGGGTTTCTCCAGTAGCATAACTGCCTTGGAATACGCCGCCCATCAGACATTGGCTGAGGTTGACAATAATAATGTCATCTTTGTTGGCCTTGGCCAGACGCTGCATTAAAGCTTTATTGGCATCCGGTGGGTTGCCAACGCCATAGGTTTGCAGAATCAGGGCCCTTACCTTGCCACTACCCAAGATAGCATCCACAGTGCTTGCGGGTACGCCTGGATACATAGGTGCGATAGCCACAGCTTGGGCATCAAAATGATAATTTTTAAATTCGGGTTTACTGGCTGGCAGTAATAAATTCTGCTGCACATCCACATCGATGCCCACAGTTGCCAAATCAGGGAAATTAGGTGAGTGGAAAGCATCTAATTGCATGCTTTTTAATTTGGTACTGCGATTCCCCCGCACCAGCTTGCCGTTAAAATAAATACATACCTCAGGGATATTATAATTGGCCGCCAGCATCATGCTGATAATCAGATTACTCAAGGCATCATTACGTACCTTGGCCAGAGGAATTTGGGAACCGGTTAGAATAACCGGCTTGTCTATTTCGCCTAGGATAAAAGACAGTGCTGAGGCCGTATAGGCCATGGTGTCAGTACCATGCAATACTACAAAGCCATCAAACTTGTGCCAGTGTTCACTGAGTAGGTTGGCAATAGCCATCCAATCCTGTGGTGTAGAGTTGGCGCTGTCGATCAGGTGATCTGTTTCCAGTAGATTATAGGCGGGTAGTTCGGTACCCCCGATATTCTGATGTTCCAATTGTTCATGTAAGCGCGCAGGGAAATTCTCGCTAGGTACATAGCCCTGCTTGGACTGTACCATGCTGATGGTGCCACCTGTATGGAGGATGAGAATGCGGTTACTCATGAGGTCTGCTGGGTCCGGTTTTCCCGAGTTCTTATAAGGGTTATTATTCAAACAAAAGTTCTGTCGATAACCTATTTGTCTAGTTGATGCTAAGTGAATCTAAATAATGCTATGATAGCATCATTTAGCATCACTTTATGCTTAGTGAACCATAAAGTGGTATGTTTATTGTCTTTATGCACTCTATTGGTGCATTTATTACTTTAGCTCGCCTTAGAGATTTCAAGCTATGGAAACTGATTTTTCCCAGAATTTAAAACTGCTATGCAGCTACTACAAATCCATTGCTGAGGTTTGTCGGCGGTTAGAGATTAATCGGCCACAGTTTAATCGCTATCTATATGCTCGCAGTAGACCCTCGGCGAATACTTTGCGGCGTTTTTGTGATTTTTTTGGGGTGGAAGAATTTGAAATTATGCTGCCCCATGATCAATTCCAACGCTTGATTCAGGTGCGACCACAACAATCGCAACAGCATTATCAAGTATCGCCAGTGCAAGCACATATGGATAAACTGCTAGAGTTTAGTGGCAGTGATTTGGAAAAATATCTGGGCTATTATTTTGAGTATTACTATTCTTTTGCTTGTCCGGGTAAAATTATCCGCACCCTGATTGCCATGGAAATGCAGGATGGTAAAGTGTTTTACCAACGTGCTGAACGGCTACAGGAAAGGTCTGACGAAAAAGTTTCCCACAATAAATATTTTGGTTTGGTGATGCTAACGGATCGTTTATTTATGGTCGACTATGAATCGGTTAATCGCAATGAGTTGACACAAACGATCCTGTTTCCTTCTTATAAGAGTCATATTAGCCGCCTCAGTGGTCTTAAAATGGGCGTGTCAGATAATATTGAACGTATGCCCTGTGCGGCTCGGGTGGTATACGAGTATCTGGGCCAGTCCGTAGATATGCGTAAGGCATTGCAAATGTGTGGGCTTTATGAGCCGGATGATAAGCATATTGAACCGTCCTTAAAGGCAGCTATCGACAACCGTGTTGCTGACCATGAGTGGCATCTGCGTGGGCGCGCTATTTAAAGTCAGCCGTGTTGCTAGGTTTATCGTCATGACAAATGTTGTAGATGCTTGCTTTAGTTTGGCTATGCACACTATGATTGGCAAATCTTAAGTTTGAGGTCACACCTATGCTGAGCGAACAACAAATCGCCAGGTTCCAACATCAGGGATATCTGGTTATCAATGATTTTATTAATGCCGATCAGCGCCAACAGTTAATGTCTCAGGCGCAGGTGCAGGTTGATGGTTTTCAGCCGGTCGCTAACCCCACGATTTTTACCACCGACCAACAACAACGTGTCAGCGATGCCTATTTTTTGGGCTCAGGTGATCAAATCTGCTTTTTTCTGGAACCGGAAGCGGTGGATCAGAAGGGCCAGTGGTTAGTGCCCAAGCATCGGGCTATAAATAAGATTGGTCATGCTCAACATATACTGGACCCGGTATGTAAGCAGGTTATAGATCAACTGCCCACGGCGGGCTTATGTGAACAGTTGGGTATGCAGCAGCCGCGCGCCTTGCAGGCTATGCATATTTTTAAACAGCCGGGCATAGGTGGTGAAGTAGGCTTACATCAGGACAGTACCTTTCTGTATACTCAACCCTTAAGTTGCATTGGTTTCTGGCTGGCTCTGGAAGATGCTGATCGTCACAATGGTTGTTTGCAGGCCTTGCCTGGTGGTCACCGGATACCCTTAAAACAGCGCTTTTTCCGTAACCAGCAGGGCGGTGCCAGCTTTGCTACTCTGGATGCCAGCCCCTGGCCTGAAGAGCCATTGCAAATGCTGGAGGTGCCAGCCGGTACGCTGATTATTTTGCATGGCCAATTACCACACTATAGTGCCGCTAATACATCTGGTATTTCCCGGCAGGCATTTACCTTGCATTATGTGGATCAGGCTTGTGCCTATGCAGCGGATAACTGGTTACAGACTGACCTTGTGTAGGGGACTAATTAGCCTATGGTTACACTTGATCTTGACTTTGCACGTCGCCAGTTTCCAGCCTTTGCCGAGCCTAGCCTTAAGGGCACGGCATTTTTTGAAAACGCTGGTGGCTCCTATATGTGTCAGCCTGTACTGGATCGTCTTGATACCTATGTGCGGCAATTAAAACTGCAGCCCTATCACGCCAGTTCTGTGTCTACAGAGGCTGGGCAATGGATGGATAACAGTTATCAAGCTCTGGCACCATGGTTGAATGTCAGGCCGGGTGAAATCTACTTTGGGCCTTCCACTTCGCAAAATACCTATGTGTTAGCACAGGCTGTGTGGGGATGGATAAAACCCGGCGATGAAATTATCGTTACCAATCAGGATCACGAGGCTAATGGTGGTGTTTGGCGGCGTCTGGCTGAACGCGGTGTGCTGGTGCGCGAGTGGCAAGTGCAGCCGGACACCGGCAAGTTGTTACTTACTGATCTGCAGGCCTTGTTGCATGATAGGGTTAAGCTATTAGTCTTTCCTCATTGCTCCAATATTCTGGGGGATGTTAATCCCGTAGCTGATATCTGTGCCTTGGCGCATAAATATGCTGTGCGTACCATTGTGGACGGGGTCTCTTTTGCCGGTCATGGTTTACCGGATTGTCAGGCTTTGGGTGCTGATATTTATCTCTTCTCTTTATACAAGGTGTATGGCCCACATCAGGGTGTGATGGTGATCAAGCGGGATATGGCCCACCTGTTAACTAATCAAAGCCACTTTTTTAATGATCAGGAGCGCACCAAGCGCCTATGTCCGGCTGGCCCAGACCATGCGCAAGTGGCAGCTGCTCAGGGTGTGGGTGAGTATTTCAAAGCTCTTTGTGAACATCATGGTATCGGGGG
>JASMLZ010000024.1 GCA_030748435.1 Gammaproteobacteria bacterium
TAAAATCCCCTACCACCACCACAAACCAGGGCTTACCATCACCTTGTAAGGTCAACAGGTAATGAGGTGGCGCCGTAGGCGGCAGGTCCTTGATAAAATTCTGCACGGTCGACTGGTGGCGCGCTGCCAGTACCTGCACCGTGTAGTGGTTAGCCGGTAATGACATAAAGGCTCGTTCTTGAGGCGCTAAATGGGCCCATTGTGAATGCGTTTCTGCCGCCAGATTGGGTGCCCCTGACAACGAAATCACCACCCACAGCATCAAACCCAAGCGTACTAAAATATGGCCTCTCTTATTCATCAGCATCACCCCTTGGCTGTAACTCAGTCCTAGTCGCCACAGGCTTGATGGAGGTGGCTTCCAACCTGAATTTGCCACGCGGTAAAATCAATTCGGTCACTGACTCAACCGGGTCTAAACCATGGGCCAAAAGATCACTGGCTGACTGACCAAGACGGGACCAGTGCGGCATCGTAAACAGGCGCTTGCCATCACCAATAACATGGATATAGCTAAACGCTGTGCCACTGATCTGCACCCGCTTACCAAGCACACGTATATCATTACGCTCGGTTTGGTCACGGCCAGAGAAGGCTGCCAATATATTGGCCCAACTGGCCTGACTAACCTGACCCTGTAACGGAGCATCCGCGGCGTGCATCACCACCGGCAACCTGTGGGTGCTAGCCTGACGCTGGTATTGATCTTCAACACGCAGCTGCAAGGTGTATCGATCGCGACTGTTAAGCACACCCTGATCCGTATCACCTGACCATACAATAGGACTAAACAAGCTCTCACGATCACCACTAAAGGTCTTGATGGTACTACCCGTAAATTCTTCACGCACAGTCACTGTCCAGCGCTCTATAAAGGCCGCAAAATTACTGTGCATATAAATTTCCAGTGGGCTCACAAACTGCCCCGTGTGCGGATCCAGTTCAGCACTGCCAAAGCTGACAAGGTGGAGCCTGGGCAAGGGCTCGCCCCCTAGCTGACGCACCACCATTACCGGCTTGCTTGCCCCCTCCATGCTGGCCGGTAACTGCACCCCAAAGTTCACTTTCAAGGGCATACCCGGGCGCACATCAGCCACCTTGGACAAACGACCAACCACTATCGCTCCAGTGGGTAAACTGCGTTTATCAAGGCGTATCACCTGCCGCCCCGGAGCCACATTGGACAGGTGGTATTGTCCATGGCCATCCACCTGTATCTGCTGACCAGCAGAAGTGTACAAGCGGGCATTGGCCACCGGCTCCTCACCCTCATTCTGCTGCCCGTCACCATTGCGATCGTGATACACCTTACCCATGATCGTGCCCAGATCAAACAGACCATCTGGTACTACCTTGACACTGGCCTGGGCTACACTGGACAGGGAGATATCATCACTGCGATCCGGGGTGGCCAGGGTATCAACCGCCACGGCCGTATTGGTATAGGTGCCATCATTGACCCCGGTACCCACCGCCAGTTGATATTGCAGGGTGTGTGTGCCTGCGGCGGCTATATCACCAACCACGAAGTGCAATCCATCACCACCGATCTTCACTGGGGTAATGGCGGCACCATCATAACGCGCTGAACCATCAACATAACGGAAGCCAGGGGGCAATTTATCTGTCACGCCAACATGACTTTGGGTTCCTCCAGAGACATTGTCCAGCTTCACCGTGTAAACCACCGTCTGGCCCACAGACACTTGTTTGCGGTTGGCGCTCTTGTCAATTTGAATATCACCAGACACCACTAACGCAACCGGTAAGGAGACCGAGCCACGCATCAGCACCATGTTATTCCCAAAATCCAACGGCTTGATATAATCACTGGCCATCACCTCTATCTGTCCACTAACGGGAATCGTCATATAGCGAGTCAGGGCAACAAACTGGCCATCAGACTGACCCCACAAGCGGAAGACGTGGCCTTCAGGCCCGCCTAACAGTAGGCGTGGACGTGAGGAATTGATCGCGGCTGATTTGGCATGGCCCAACGGATACCCTTTGCTGCCACTCAAATCCTGTCCATCCGTGGCTTGATCCGTCAGGGTCTTGAGGATCACCATGTTCATCTTCTCTATGGTGTTGCCATGATTGGGGTTCCATAAATAGTCAGGCTCACCATCACCAGTGGTGTCAATATAGAACTCACGGGTTGATGTATCTGCATCCACCTGCAACACACCATCTTGGTCAGCCAATTCAGCGGCTAAACCGGCGGTGATGGTAATTGGGTCATGTGGGTCAAGGTCGGTCACTTTGCTATAGCCTGCATCTGGATCACCGGCATCCACTGCCACTGTTAATTGACTCAGTCCTTGCTTCAGTCCGGCTAGGGCAGTTTCTACCTCTGCAGTCTCTGCCACCACACCAGCACTGAGCACCGGAGACAGGACCTTGTCCACCATACCGCCACTGTGATTACAGGCATTGATCAGGGCTTGTAACTGCGCCCGAGAAGGCGGATTATCAAAGCCATCCTCACTGTGAATGGCCGCCTGGTACAATGACAGCAATGAGGGGTGTAGCTTCGCCAAATTCACCTGCTGCAACTGGGCCAATGCCACTTTGCTACCGTTGGCATTCTTGGCTCCTCCGGCAGAAGATGAATCTTCCAGAATCTCACTCAGGGCCGTCGCATAATCCCGGTTCACCCTGTTGATCAACGCTTGTACCTGCGCCAAGGTAACCGGATTAGAAAAATCACTGGTTTGCTTGATGGCTTGCTGGTACAAATCAAGCAACACCATGTGGACATTTTTTAGCCCGCTAATGGCGTGTAGTTGTGCCAGACTGATCAGTTTGCCATTGGCATTGCCTGCGCCCGTAGTGGTCGAGTCTTCCAAAATCTCGGCCAAGGCATTGGCTTGAGCCGTGGTATTCACTTGATCAATCAGGGCCTGCACCTGCCCTTTGGTGGGCGGATTAGAGAAGCCTTCGTGATCTTCAATAGCCCCCTGATAAGCTGCTAACAGGTCAGCATTGATATCACTGGCCACCGCTTGTAGTTGGCTTAGGCTCACGGCCGTGCCATTGGCATTTTGCTGGCCACCAGCTGAGGCGGAGTCTTCCAGAATATCAGCTAACACACTGGTGTTCACTGTGGCATTGACCTGATCAATCAGGGCTTGTATTTGTGCCATGGTGGGGGGATTGGAGAAGTCCTGCTTATTGCTGATCGCCTCTTGATATGCTGACAACAGGTTGGGGTTCACATGGCTGGCGACCAGTTGCAGCTGCGCCAGGCTTACGGGGGTATTATTGGCACTTTGACTGCCGCCCTGGGAGGCAGAGTCTTCCAGAATTTCTGCTAACGCATTGGTGTAGGCCTTAGCATTGACCTGATCAATCAGCGCCTGCACTTGAGCAAGGGTAGCCGGCTTGGAGAAGTCATGCTTATGACTGATCGCCGCCTGATACTCGGCCAGCAGATTGGCATTGACATGGTTGCTCACCGCTTGAAGTTGCGCCAAACTAACCGCTTTGCCATTGGCACTACCCTTGCCACCATCGGTGGCTGAACCGGCCAGAATCTCGGCCAAGGCCTTATCTGCAGCCCTATTGACGGTATTCACAAGCGCTTGTACTTGCTCTATTGTGGGCGGTTGGGAGAAGCGCATTTCAGCAGCCACTGCCGCTTGATACTGGGTTAGCAAACCCGCCTTGACATGGTCGGCTACGGCTTGTAGTTGTGCCAGCGTCACAGCACTGCCGTTGGCATTATTGCCACCACCTACCGAGGCAGAGTCTTCCAGTATCCCATCCAGAGCTTGTTGCTGATCATTGGTAATAAACCAGCGCTCTGCATTGATCGCCGCAATATCTTGTGTCTTAACATTGTGTATATCAACCTTGGCACCGTTAAGATCAAGGGTTGCTGCTTTGCCCTGATTAGTGGCATGTATCACCAATTGATGACTATCATCACCCTTAATCTTCAATAAGTTGGTAATGGTCTGAGTGGTAGATGATGCAAACTGGAGTGTCTTGTCAGATGCCGTATCGGCTTCATTAAGATCACTGATCAGGGTATGAAAAGTATTAACGCCAGTGATTTGAGAAGTTGCAGATCCGGTAAAGTAAATGGCGCCGTTGCCATGCGTATAGGTACCAGCATTATGCCAGTGGCCATCCACACGAATTTGTGAACCGCTGGCACCAATCAGATTGCCGCCAGCCGCAACCTTTATGTTGCCATCAACCTTTAATACTTGATTTGCAGATATAACTATAGTTTCATCATTATCAAAAATAAGTTCAGCATGCACCAAACCAGTAAGGCAGAATAACCAAATAAAAAACAATAAGTGTTTTTTCTGCCCATTAATGATGCTTGTATATCTGTATAAGATATTAATGTTAAACATTTTTATGATTACATATGTAACTTTAAAAACATTTTTCACAACCCTTAGTTTTTTTAATTACATTTATAGAACGCTATTGCAATAAACAAAAAAATTACAACTTTATTCTATTTTTATATACTTAAATAAGAACAAGAACTAATTTATAGGGCAGAAAACGCATTCTTTTGCCATGATGAATCAACCAATAATTCACATCGAGCCAACTGACGATTTATACCAACTGGTAAATAATAGTCCATATAGACCGTATTGCATTTTTTTTATTTATATTATTTATATCAATGCAAACTTATTGCTTAATAACATGAGCCTAGATGGCTAAAAACACATGCAATAAAGCTTGTTAAGGGGAATTGCGCACTGAAATTGGGCCAGCTATCAATGCCAATAAACCATCTATGCTAGGCTTACCCGACCCGAACTATATTAATAAAGAAGTTATATAAAATGCTTATTTTTGTCTTCGCAGCACAATCTTTTTCGGTATATCATTGCTGCAAGAGGTTGTCGCAGACCTGCGGCCCTCGCAACAATAGGATTATTTGGCACTCCTTCTAGTGTCGTCAATATGGCCTTGGTTGCTGCACCAAGCCTGCAATTGCTCACTGATGCTGGTCAATAATTCCACTTGTTGGTGGCTCTTGCGAACCACTGCACTCCAATTCATGGGCAAACCGGCGGAGGTGATGGGTATCATGGCCAATTGTTTGTCCTGTACATAAGGTGCTACAGCCCAACGGCTTAAAATAGACAACCCAAAACCAACCTTAACCATTTCAATCACTGCTTCTGTATTACCGGCTCGCAGATAATTGCGGGGACGATAGCCCGTTGGACGCCAGAGAAGTTCTTGTTCAAAACCCGTTTCATAGCGGGTGGAATAGGTAATAAAAGGATCCTTGAGAAAATCACTTACTTCTACACAAGTCTGTTGTGCCAAGTGGTGATCAGAGGCACAGATGGCTACCAGTTCATCAGCAAACAGATGCGTCACTACAGCCGAACCCGAATACAAACGCCCAGCGGCTATAGCAATATCCACATCACCATCAAGCACACTGTGCATGGGCACTTTACTGGTATCTGTGACAAACTCAAAATATAAATTAGGCCGTTGCTGTTGCAAGTGCAGTAAAAACCTTGGTAACCAGCGGTAACTGTTGTAGGCAAAGGTACCAATACGCACTACTTCTATGGGATCCAAGCCCTCATCAGCCATCAGAGTAGATTCCGCCAAACTGGCTTCTGACAAGATAGTTTCCGCACTACTGGCCAGAAACTCCCCAGCGGCCGTTAAACTTAAGCGCCGACCGACGCGGGCAAACAATTTACGGCCTAGACGCCGTTCTGCCTCGGCAATCTGATGACTTAAGGCAGATTGGGTTAAGCCCACAGCCTGAGCAGCTGCCGAAACCGTACCATGGGTACGGATAGCCTGTACCATCCGATAATGACTGATTTGTAAACGGTTCATATATTAATTTTCTTCATGTTTTGTCTATAAATTATTAATTTTACCTGATTAATGCAATAGTCTATGATGATTTTTTTGCTTTTCAGTGAGCCAATTATGAGAAGAATGCGCACAGGCCGCAGCCAATCCAAACGCCAAGCGGGCGGTCTCCATCAGGTGGCCAGCCAACAGATGTTTAACCCTTACCAGCCCATGGCAATGCTGTCTGAGGACGAGGTAGAAGCCATCCATCAGGCGTCTCTGGAAGTATTGCGGGATACGGGCATAGATTTCCAGTCTCCCCGCGCCGTTGATATCCTGCGTCAAGCTGGCGCCCAAGTAGATAAAGACAATCGGCGGGTAAGATTTGATCCGGACTGGGTGATGGAGACCATTGCTACCACCCCTTCTGAATTTACCCTGCACGGCCGCACCCCGGAACGTCATATGGCTATCGGGGGTAAGGCCATTGCTTTCTCCATGGTAGCCAGTGCCCCCAACGTTTCTGACCTGGACCGGGGCCGGGTAACAGGTAATTTCGCTGACTATTGCAACCTGATCCGTCTGGGTGAGTCACTGAATGCCTGTCAGGTACAGGCAGGCTACCCCGTGGAGCCCTGTGATATTGACGTCAATATCCGCCATCTGGTAGCTGGTGAGGCTGCTGCGCGGTTAACCACCAAACCCTTAAAATGTTATGCCCTAGGCCGCCAACGGGTAGAGGATGTGATTGAAATTGTGCGTATTGCCCGTGGTATTGACAGTGCCACCATGCTGCAACAACCTTCGCTAACCACAGTGGTCAACGCTAATTCCCCTCTGATCTACGATAGCACCCTGCTGGAAGGGGCTATCACCATGGCTGAGCATAATCAGCCTGTTATCTATACGCCTTTTACGCTGGCCGGTGCCATGGCACCCATTACCATGGCTGGCGCTCTGGTACAGCAAAATGCCGAGTGTCTGGCAGGCCTGGCCTTTCACCAGTGCGTCAATCCCGGAGCACCAGCGATCTATGGCAGTTTTACCTCTAACGTCGATATGAAGTCAGGCTCTCCTGCCTTTGGCACACCGGAATATACACAGGCCACTATTGCCTCCGGTCAGCTGGCCCGCAAGTATGGCATCCCCCTGCGCGCCTCCAATCCAAATGCCTCCAATGCCCCGGATGCTCAGTCTGCCTATGAATCCCAGATGTCCCTGTGGGGTTGTATTCTGGGGCAGGTAAATTTGGTTATGCACGGCCTAGGCTGGATTGAAGGAGGACTCTGTACTTCCTATGAAAAAGTCATATTGGATGCCGAAATGATCCAGATGTTGCAAGCCTTCCTACGCCCTATGGAAGTGAATCAGGACAGCCTCGCCACCAGTACCATTGCTGAAGTCGGTCCGGGTAGCCATTTCTTTACCTCGGGGCATACCATGGCCCGTTATGAAAATGCCTTTTATACCCCTTTGCTATCTGACTGGCGCAACTTTGAAAACTGGCGTGACAGTGGCTCCATGGATGCTACCCAACGCGCCAACCGCATTTGGAAGCAGATGCTGGCAGATTATGAGGAACCCCAACTGGAAGCCGCCATCAGCGAGGAACTGGACGCCTTTGTGCAACAGCGCATTCAGGCGGGGGGTACGGCGCCCGGATAAACCGAATAAGACGTTGAAAAAACCTCATGGAGATTACATATAAGTGTGATAAATGGACTTCCCCCAGTATCACTGACACTCCACGGCCTCATTTTGAGGCCATTTCAAATTGTTCTGGGCTAACGCCACCAAGGTGACTATGACGCCTTTCTCGATTGTAAAACATTTCTATATAATCGAATATCTCTGATCG
>JASMLZ010000025.1 GCA_030748435.1 Gammaproteobacteria bacterium
CAATGACCTGATCTAGGCTACGCGTAACACGCTGACTAGGCAGTGATAGGTCAACGTCAATGCATAAACCTTCTCGGTTATAGTCATCTAACACATTAAAAGTACGCAATGACCGACCATCAGCCAAGGAATCACTCATAATGCGTATTCTGGCGATCGTGAACACCCATTCCGGACCATCGTGAACACCTGATCCTTTCCGCATTGGGTGAGTGCTATTTTTACGCTAAGTGTTCATGATCAGTCAACTCTAACTGCTTTTTTCGCATAGATTCTCCTTTTAATTCGATTCGGTGAGCATTGTGGATTAAGCGGTCTAAAATGGCATCTGCCAAGGTGTTGTCCCCGATGGATTGATACCATTGGTTGACCGGTAATTGGCTAATAACCACCGTTGAAGCCGTGCTATTACGGTCGTCCATTATCTCCATTAGATCATTTCGCTGGGCTGTATCTAGTGGTTCTAAACCCCAGTCATCTAAGATCAGCATTTGCTGTTTGGCTAACTGCTGTAAGACTTTGCTATAGGTGCCATCCGCTTTGGCTTGGCGAAGGGCCAGCATAAGCCTTGATAAACGATAATATTTCACGCTGTAGCCCTTCATGCAGGCAGTGTGGGCCAAGGCGCATGCTAAGTAAGTTTTACCACTGCCACAGGGACCAGTGAGCAATAGGTTCTGTGCCTTATGCAACCATTGACACTGCAACAGGCTGGCCATTTTTGCCTGCTGCAGGCCCCTAGGGTGGCGGTAATCAATGTCTTGCCCTGTGGCATGGAGTTTGAGTTTGGCAGCTTTAAGTAACCGCTGTTGTTTACGTTGGTCTCGATCTAGCTGCTCGGCATCTGTGAGCAGCTGCAGCCTCTGTTCAACGCTTAGCCCATCGTAATTCCCGGGTTGCTCTAGCTGCATGGCCAATGCATTGGCCATGCCAGTGAGCTTAAGGTGGCGAAGCTGTTGTAATACTGTGTCGTACATAATGTGACTCCTTAGTGGAAGTGATGAGGGCCGCGGATGTTTTCGTGGTTTTGTGGCAGTTGATAGCTGATGGCCTTGTCTGGTTGGTACAACTTGTCTTGATTCGACGCCAGGATATCTTTGATCTGTTGCAGGCGATAAAGGCTTTGTTGGTTGGCCAGCCCGCAAACCTGATTAAGTCGTTCTGGTGGGTATTTTTTAGCCAAGTTCAATAACCCTAAACACACCCTGTAGGCTTGTTGTTCATGGGCCTTGCTGTTGAGCTGATATTGCACCCAGATTAAGACTTGATCGCCCAAGTCCTTGGCCCAGTTCATTAGGCGGCCGGCACTCCACTGTTGATGTTTCTGGTGACGAGTAGGCATGTGGGTTGCCACCGTACTCATACCATAACCATGACGCCTAGCGTGGCTAGCAACAGGTTTACCATGGAAGTAAACTCGAATAAGTTCTGAGGTAGCGTGCACCTCAATACGCTCACCGACGAGATGATGAGGGACCGAGTAATGGTGCTTGTCGTACTGCACGTGGTAGTCGATATTTACCTTGGCAGCTTTGATATCCGAGTACTCATAGGCCACCGCAGGCAGTGGCATTAAGGCTGGCTGGTCTATGCTTTCGAACCAAGATTGGCGCGTCCCCTCTAGTTGCTTAAAAGGCTTATGATTGACTTCCTCTAATAAGGCTTTAATGCAAGCATTGAGCTCGGCTAAGGAGAAGAAGGTATGGTGCCGAAGGCGAGCTAAGATCCAGCGCTCGATGATTTGCACAGCCACCTCTGCCTTGGCCTTGTCCTTTGGCTTATAAGGCCTTGCCGGGACAATGGCGGTGCCATAGTGCTGTGCAAGCTGCTGATAAGCGGGGTTGGTTTGAGGGTCATAACGGCATGCTTTGCTGACACCACTTTTAAGATTATCGGGTACCACCATTTTGGGTATGCCACCTAAATAAGCAAAGGCCCTGGCATGACTGCCCAGCCAGTCTGGCAAGCTTTGCGTCCAGGTGGCTTCGCAATAGGTATAGTTGCTCACCCCCATTGCGGCAACAAATATTTGTGCGTAACGCACCTCGCCAGTGGAGCTGCAAATTACCGGCATGGTTTGCCCAGCGTAGTCGACAAACAAGGTTTCGCCAGCCTTGTGGATTTGGCGCATGGAGCGTTTTTGTTTAGCAAGCCACACGCCAAAGTGGTGGCAGTACTGGGAATAGCTATAACTGCTGTTTGGGTACTGCTGGGTGTATTCTTCCCAGAGCAGGTGTTTTGTTACATTCTGGCCAGCAAGGTCTTTTCGTACCGCCTCCCAGTCTGGCATGACTAACTTATCACTCAGTTGATTGTTGGCTTTGGGATAAAATTGCTGGGCCAGTTTTACATCATCGAGTTGGCAAATGGCCAGCCAGTCCAACTGTAGCTCATGGGTTTGTTTAATAATTTTGGAAACGCTGCCTACGCTTACGCGCAAGGTGCGGTGAATTTGGCGCACGCCGAGCTGGCTATGCAGGTGTAAGCGAAGTATTTCTCGTAATTGTCGCATTGGTAATCTCTTGGTTGGCATACCCAGTTCCTTAAGCAAAAGGTGACAGGGTAGCAGTTCAAAATATCAATGCGAAAAATGGATTCTGGCGATCGTGAACAGTGTTCTGGTTTCTATGAACAGCATTCTGAAAAAAGGCCAAAAGTGTTCATGATCACA
>JASMLZ010000026.1 GCA_030748435.1 Gammaproteobacteria bacterium
GCAAAGGCTGAACGCGCTGCGGTGACAGCTAACTGCACATCAGCGGGTGTAGCGTCAGGAACCCTTGTCAAAGGTTGCGCCGTGGCCGGATTCAGGACTTGGATTACACGCCCATGGTGAGGTTGCTGAAACTTACCGCCATAGAAAATGCCTTTATTTGTACCTGGTGTCAGAAATTCTTCGATCAATGTCGTCATTTGAGTCCCCAAAAGCCCTTTTTTCTATACTGTAAGAGGCAAAGTAAACAATATGCAAGTAAAAATGGCAAATATAAACATCACTTGTCTTGTCATTATTTTGGCCGTACAGTAAAACAAGACAAAGGGAAGTAGCCAACTGGTAATAATTCTTGACTTTCAGGCTGTTTTAGACTTTTTTATAAGTAAAGATAATGAGGAGAGATATTGTGACCACTTTGCTCACCATGAAGGCTGCATTACTGCAAGAATACGGCAAGCCGTTGGTATTTGCCGATGTTCCCCGGCCTATGCCAAAAGCAGATGAAGTGCTTGTTAAGATTGAAGCCAGCGGAGTTTGTTTCACTGATGTGCACATCTTAAAAGGAGAGCATGCCTCCCCCAACCCGCTGCCTTTGATTATGGGGCATGAAGGGGTAGGACGTATTACGGCACTTGGCTCTGCAGGTGGCACACTCAAGGTTGGGGATCGTGTCGGTATCGGTTATGTATTCGGCGCTTGTGGTCATTGTCGTGATTGCCTCACCGGTGGGGAAAACTACTGTCCCGATTTCGATGCTACCGGGTTTTCCGTCAGCGGCTGTTTTGCAGAATATGTTTGTATGCGTAAAGAGTGGCTCAACCGCATTCCCGAAGCCATCAGCCCAATCGAGGCTGCACCATTGATGTGTGCTGGCGCAGCTGCTTATGCGTCCTATAAAAAGACCGGGGTTCACGCAGGAGAAACACTAGCTATCTTTGGCTTGGGTGGTTTGGGACAATATGCTATCCAGATTGCCAAACTATCGGGTGCCAGAGTGATCGCCGTAGACATCAGCGAGGCAAAGCTGGCTACAGCTAAAGCCTTAGGCGCTGATGAAGTGGTAGTTGCAGATAGCCACGCTGGTGCGGCAATACAAGCCTTGGGCGGGGCCCATGGGTGCGTAAATTTTGCACCGGTCGGCGCGACCTGGCCGCTGATGCTGGCGGCCTGTGCCCCTCGAGCAACGATTGTGCTGACAGCTGTGCCCGCTGATCAACTGGCATTCTACACCTATGAAGTCGTCGAACGCGGGCTGAAGGTGGTGGGCAGCTCGGCTGCTAACCGGCAAGAGATGAACGAACTCCTAGCACTCGCTGCCGGGGGCAAAGTCAAAGGGGTAATCAATACCATGCCCTTTGACCAAATCAATGACGCGCTTGCTTGCCTTGTTGAAGGTCAGGTTGAAGGTCGCACAGTACTAGACCTAAGGTAGAATAAATTGGAACTCAATCTAAATGGTAAGACGGCAATCATCACGGGTGCCTCAATGGGTATTGGCGAACACCTGGCTGAAGCTTTTGCTGCTGCCGGCGTACACTTGCATTTAACAGCTCGCAGCATGGATAGACTGGAGGCTTTGCAAGCCCGTATTGCCAGTATCAGTGATGTAAGTGTAACCCTGCATCCGTTGGATTTGGCTGCTGATGGGGCAGTTGACCAGCTTAGCGCTGCAATTAAACAGGTTGATATACTAATCAATAATGCAGGCGCCATCCCCAGTGGCGATTTATGGGACGTGGATCAAGCAAGTTGGCAGCGAGGCTGGGATCTTAAAGTCTACGGCTATATTGGCATGTGCCGCGAGTTTTACACCAAAATGAAAGATGCTGGTGGGGGTGTTATTATTAACAACATTGGCAATGGTGGTGAAGTGCTGGACCCAAAATATATCGCTGGTGCATCAGGTAATGCCAGTCTTATGGGCTTTACCCGCGCACTTGGCGCGTTTAGCCTTGACGATAATATTCGTGTAATTGGAGTAAACCCTGGCCCAGTCGACACTGATCGCATCTATAACATGCTAAAAAAACGTGCGCTCAAAGATATGGGAGATGAAGGCGGCGCTGAAGATCTGCAAAAAGGCTATCCGCTTGGACGTCCTGCTCACCGACACGAGGTGTCTGATGTAATTATGTTTTTAGCATCCGACCGTGCAAGTTACATCTCTGGCACCATTATTACGGTGGATGGCGGTATCGCCTCGCGCCGTTCGATTATCTAAGTATGCAGATACCCAAGCGCATTGGCATCGTCATCCCGTCTTCAAATGTTGTTATTGAGCCCTTGGTTGCGCAGCGTTTTAGGCATTCAAATAATAGCGTGCACTTCTCACGCTTGGGGGTCAGTGAAATCAATCTCGATAGCATGTCTTTAGAGCAGTTTGAAATGCAGAAACAACTAGTGGCTGCCAAGCAGCTGTGCGACGCGCGGGTCGATGCAATTGTATGGGGAGGTACTTCTGCAAGTTGGCTCGGTTTCGAACGCGACGAGGCTTATTGTCAACTGATTGAGCAAGAAACGGCGATCCCTACCACGACCTGCATGCTTGAAATAAACCAACAGGCAACAGATTTGGGCGCCCAAAAATTAGCAATTGTGACGCCATATACAGATGATGTTCACAACCGCATTCTCGATAACTATGAGCACTTGGGTTTTCCTCGACCAACAGGCATCAATCTCGGTAAAACAATCAGTAACGACTTCGCGTCTATTGCTGTTGATAAAATTGAGCAGGCAGTCAGCAATTTGGCCAAGAACTCTCCTGATGTGATCGTGATTATGTGCACAAACTTAAAGGGCGCGTGTGTTGCAGATAACTTGAGTAAAAGCCTGCACATACCAGTTATCGACAGTGCTGTAGCAACCCTGCAAGCAGGGCTCAGAATCGTTTCTGATAACGGATAAACTGTCAGATCAAGTCAGAATTGCTACACCTAACGCTGTCAACAGCAAGGGATTTTGTCACTTATGTGGCCCACTGTTTAATTACTCGATGGCATTAGCATTGCATTGACTGGAGCTTGACTAATCTCAAGTGTTCGCGCTGAGACATGTGGTGAAATGGCGGCTTTTATTATCCACGGATTCCAAATTATGTCTTTTTCCCATGTACACGATATTTTAACCATGATAGATGCAACCGGTGTGGCTTACACCAAGCCACAATTACAAGCAGCTATTGTGTCTAAATTTGGTAATGAAACACGTTTTGCATCCTGTTCAATTGAAGGTATGGATGCTGAACAGGCGGTAGAGTTTCTTATTGCCCGGGGTAAGTTTGTACCACAGCAAGCGGGTTCATGCTGCGGCTCTTGTAGCGGCTAGTTCAGCACCCTCTAATTGCGCCATTATTATGCCCTATGTAGAGCTACTCATAGGGCAGTGAAAAGGATATCTGTAGCTTGGGTACTCAGTGCCTCTGTTTATGTTTTATGTGATTAATATATTACCTAACATCAAAATATGCCCCCGTATGTCCGCCCAATCAAACTTCATAAGCTAGTTATTTAGTTGTATTAATAAGACAGTAAATGAACAAAATAACCCAACTTATTTTGTCTATGGCAAGATATATGGGCCACACCATTAGGTCTTTTACTATGAACATTACATCTTTTGGGCTCAATTCTGCACATACAGTCCCCCTATTGGTATAGTAAAGTGATTATCACAAATCGGCTATTTGTCCTAACGTTATGGGGCTTAACGGCGAACGAACTCTCAATTCTCCCACCTCTGCCATTGGCATATCGGTTTGCTTAGCCACAATATGCGACAAGGTGTTAGAACACTGAGTACCCTGACAAGGCCCCATACCACACCTTGTATACGACTTAACCTGATTAGGACCTTGACATCCCAGCCGAACAGCATCTTGAATGTCAGACAAAGTAACTTCTTCACAGCGACACACGATAACATCGCCTTGTTGTGGTATTAAGTATGCGTCTGCAGGTTGATAAACAGCGTTCAGAAAAGGTCTGATTGCATTCTCTTTGCGCAGCTTTTTCAACAGGTCATGGTGCAATACTTGCCAATTATGTGAGTCGACTTTGCTTAAGCTTTCAGCCACATGCAAGCCACACAAACGCCCTTGAATCCGTGATGCCACCGCACCCATTACCCTTGCGCCATCCCCTACGACATAAGTATTTTGGCGACATAATCCGTATTCATTAGTAGCAACGGTCCAACAGGATTGCTGCGCATCCCAAGTAGTCTCGCATTGTGCAGCTCGCGCTAATCGCGTATTGGGTATTATTCCTTGATGCAATAGCAAGGTATCAACATCTAGGCTTATATTTACCACCTTGCGCCCAGCTTTTGTTGCACTTGCAAAACTAACGTTATTAACTCGGTCTAACCCAACAGCACATAAACCTTCAACATGTTTATAATATGGTACTTTAGCCGCTTTAATATGGTGCAATAAACTGGCACCTTTAATCAGGTATTCATACCCTTGAACACCAGAAAAAAGCTTATCTAAAGACTTAACAATACGCCCCTTTGGGGTAGTATCCAGAATCGCTTTTATTTTTACCCCAGCATGAAGGTACTGGCTAGCCAAGAGCAGTAATAACGGCCCTGTTCCTGCAAGGACCAATTCTCCTCTAGGCACAATGCCAGAGCCTTTGAGCAATATTTGCCCTGCACCTGCATACATCACACCAGGCAATTGCCAGCCCCGTATGGGCATTGCCCGCTCCTGTGCACCGCTGGCAATAACCAAGTTCTTGGCACTAATAAAATAGTTTTCCTCCGCTTTAATTACCCCAACTTGATTACTGGCATCTAAATGCCACACACTCACATTGGCATAATATTCACCACCATAAGATTTGAAATCATCAACAAGATTTTTGCCTTGCTGATAGTCTTTACCTAGCACCTGATTTTGCTTGGCCGTGGCCCTAGACGCATTACGATAAATCTGCCCACCCGGCTCTGGTTGGTCATCAATGACACACACTTCAACACCGTTACGAGCAGCCTCGCACGCAGCACTCATGCCAGCAGGGCCCGCACCAATAATTAGCAATTCATAACTAGGCTTCATAATACCCTGCCTCAACCTCTGTAGCGCCTATCTGACGCTCAATAACCATTCCTTGGCGAACCAACGTTTGGCAACTTCTTTGATTTCCAACCCCATCTATTTTCATCAGGCATTCGTAGCACACACCCATCATACATAGAGGCATGCGTTTTGCGCCTGTTACCGGTGTTTCACGAATACTTTTCGCGCCAATCAGCAGTGCCGCTGCAGCAACAGTTATATTGCTAGGCACAAGATGATCTTTTCCATCAAAACTAATTTGGGTATCAAATTCATGGTTATCATCTAATAATTCAAACATCAAATCGATCCATACTAAACTGCTCAATTACAGGCAAATAACTATCGCCAAGTATCCAGTCACACAAGGGACCAGCATGGGCTGCAGCCAGAGTCACTCCACTATGACAAGTAACTGAGAACACGCCAGGATTGGAGGTTGACTGTTGGTAAATAGGGTTACCATCAGGTGTTAAGATTCTGAGGCCTCCCCAAGCACGTACCAAATGCACTGAAGACAACAGTGGAAACATCAACACGGCTCTTTGGGCAATTTGCTTCAATACCTCGGGAGTGGTTCCATCGTTCAAGCCAACATCCTCATGGGAGTCACCAATTTGCACTGTACCCTGTGCTGTCTGTCGAACATTTAACGTTGGCCACTTTAAGAATGGCTTTAAGCGGTCTGTAATTAGCACCTGTCCTCGTTCGGCTACCACTGGTACATTCATACCAAGTTGCTCGCCTAACTGACCATTAGCTAAGCCGGCACAAAGGACAATTTTACCAGCAGTAAACACCCCCTTAGCTCCCTTTACAACATACTCACCGTGCTTAGGGGTTATGGTCTCTACGAGACAATTTCCCATATAAGTAACCCCTAAATTTTGCATTGCTTTGCACAGGGCCTGTAATAACGCCAAAGGGTCCACATGACCATCTTGTGGAGAAAAACTAGCCCCAATCACTGCTTTGGATATTTCCGGTATCATCTT
>JASMLZ010000027.1 GCA_030748435.1 Gammaproteobacteria bacterium
AAGGCTGGTCGTGGGGCTCGCGCCTGCCAGTTATCACTGCTAACCGCAACTATTTGCTCAGCAAGGGTCTCTGGTTGCTGCTTAACAGCCGCTAAAATGGCTTCGGCAAACCCTTTCCAAGTCACCACCTCAGCACCACTGTAATGGTAGGTTCCCCATACTTCTATGCCACAATCAATTTGCTGCACCATAGCTAGTAATACTCGCGCCACATCCACCGCATCAGTCGGTGAGCCAAACTGATCATCCACAGCCATTACCTGCTTGTGCTGCCGAATTTGGCGTAAGGTACGCAAAACAAAATTATTGCCCCTAGAACTAAAAATCCAGCCCACACGCAAAATGATATGGCGCCCACATTGTTCACGAATCAACTCTTCACCGGCAGACTTACTGTGACCAAAGATATTTATTGGATTAACTGGTACCCGTTCGTTAATTGGCAAATGCCCCGTACCATCGAATACATAGTCCGTTGAAAGATGCAGCAATATCACCCCAAAATTGTTACAGGCAATGGCCAGATTAGCAGCCCCGTCCCGATTAGTCTGATAAGCCTTATCGGCGTTAGCTTCAGCCAGATCCACCACCGAGTAGCTTGCACAATTAATGACAAACTTAGGCTTATGCTCACTCACTACCTTGTTAATCTGGTCCAAGTCGGCAAGATCAAGATCATTTATATCAAACCAAACTACAGACAAACCCATCTTCAGAGCCCGCTGACGCAATGCTGCTCCGACTTGCCCTTGCCCACCGGTCACTAAAATTTTAATCAAAGCAAAAACTCACCATATTCAAAGGCATATTCATAAATATATTGCTAAACCGGATTGTCCATCAAGGATGGTGATTCTGACGCAGAGCTTATACCACTGCAACGATCAGGATCAAATAATCAGAAAATCAGCTAGCAACACACCCAAGGATCAGCCAACAAACCCTGATACGCCAGCCATACTTATACTCACAGCCACAATGCGCCAGTAATAACAGACCAAGCCAGCTTACGCCCTGCTTATGCTATAAAGCGGAAGCAATATCTGTATTTATATTACCACATTCACCCATCCTTGATTGCCAAGAAAGTTGTTTTTCTGTGTAGCAAAGACAAAAAAGCCACGTCAAAACGTGGCCTTAAAGTATGCAAATTGGAGCGCTTGGTTAAGCGTATTTAGAAGGGTATATCATCATCAAAATCGCTGTCAAACCCCCCCGGCTGCTGAACTGGTTGCTGTGGCGCACTTTGCGCTTGGGGGGCAGCACCACCCGGTGCTGGCTGATGGTTTTGCTGGGGCGCTGATTGCTGCTGGAAACCGCCACCTTGTTGGGCTCCACCTTGACGGCTATCGAGCATCTGCATTTCAGACGCCACTATTTCTGTGGTATAGCGTTTGACACCATCCTGTTCCCATTGGCGGGTACGCAACGAACCCTCGATATATAACTTGGAACCCTTGCGTACATATTCGCCGGCAATTTCGGCCAGGCGATTAAAAAACACCACCCGGTGCCATTCCGTACGTTCTTGGGGTTGACCGGTTTGTTTGTCTTTCCAGGATTCAGAAGTCGCTAGTGTCAAGTTGGTTACGGCACCACCAGATGGCATATAGCGCACCTCTGGATCACCACCCACATTACCAACCAAAATGACCTTATTTACACCTCGTGCCATAGTATTTCTCCTACCGTATTGTTAGTTTAGCTGCTGTATGTCTTTATGACCAAAACGAGATCTTTATAGACATTGAGTCATGCCTGACAAAGAAGGCAAATTATATACCTACAAGGGCCTGTTTGAGAACCTGTTTTTTGCCAGTAAGGAAACTAATTATAGTTGCCTATTTTTATTCTATAGTCTTTGCTTATGTGATTAACAAAACCCTATAATGACAGGTTTGCAAAATAGCTCAGAAACAAGGCATGGACACAATACTGGTACGCGGGGCCCGCACCCATAATTTAAAAAATATTGATCTGGATATCCCTCGTGACAAGCTGGTCGTTGTCACCGGGCTCTCGGGTTCTGGCAAATCCTCGCTGGCTTTTGATACCCTTTATGCGGAAGGTCAGCGCCGCTATGTGGAGTCCTTATCCACCTATGCCAGGCAGTTCCTATCGATGATGGAAAAGCCCGACCTTGACCATATTGAAGGCCTGTCACCTGCCATCTCCATCGAGCAGAAATCCACCTCACATAACCCACGTTCAACCGTGGGTACTATTACTGAAATTTATGATTACCTGCGTCTGCTATTCGCTCGTGCGGGAGAGCCGCGCTGCCCTGACCATGATCTGCCACTAGCCGCACAAACCGTCAGTCAGATGGTTGATCAGGTGTTGGCTTTACCCGAAGGGCAACGTTTAATGTTGCTTGCCCCGGTAGTACAAAACCGTAAAGGTGAGCACTTACATACTCTGGATGAATTAAGGGGACAAGGTTTTATTCGGGCTCGCATTGATAACAGGCTGTATGATCTGGATGACACTCCCGAACTGGAGAAAAATAAAAAGCACACGATCGAAGTGGTGGTTGATCGCTTTAAGGTGAAACCAGGCCTCGAGCTACGCTTGGCAGAATCTTTTGAAACCGCCCTCAATCTGACAGATGGCCTGGCTAAGATTGTGTCTATGGATGATGACACTGCTGAAGCTATCGTGTTCTCTTCACGTTTTGCCTGCCCGGAATGCGGCCATGCCATTAGTGAATTGGAACCCCGACTATTCTCTTTTAACAACCCCTCTGGTGCTTGCCCCTCTTGCGATGGTTTGGGGGTGCGTCAGTATTTTGATCCCGCCAAGGTGGTACAACAACCACTTAATAGTTTGGCAGAGGGCGCCATACGCGGTTGGGATCGGCGCTCCATGTATTACTACGGCTTATTGGGCGCCATGGGTAAACACTATGGTTTTGCTTTGGATATACCTTGGCAGGAACTGCCAGAAAAGGTTCAAGATCTTATTCTTTATGGCACTGGCAACACCGATATTGAATTTAACTATGTAAATGATCGGGGCGATAAGATAACACGTAAACACCCATTTGAAGGGGTGATTAATAATATGCAGCGCCGCTACCGGGAAACCGAATCCAATATGGTCCGGGAGGATTTAGGAAAATATCTGAATATGCAGCCCTGCCCTGATTGTCATGGCTCGCGCCTGCGCAAAGAGGCCCGGCATGTGTTTATCGACGGTTTAAACCTGCCTCAGGTAACTCATAA
>JASMLZ010000028.1 GCA_030748435.1 Gammaproteobacteria bacterium
CGCGTGGTAATTCAAAAAATCGTACAGCTCCATACGGGTTTGCATGGTGTCCAAAACGGCCTTTTGATCGCCATCATCCAACAAATGCTGATATACATTAAGTGCGGCCTTATTCATCGCCCGAAAGGCGCTGAGTGGATACAGCACCATATCAACTCCGTTGTCTGCCAATTCAAGTTTGTTATATAAAGGGGTAGCACCAAATTCGGTTATATTGGCTAGCAAAGGTACACTTATTGCCTGAGCAAAGGCCCGATAATCAGTTAACTCGTGAACAGCTTCGGCAAAGATACCGTCAGCGCCAGCCTCTATACACGCCATTGAACGATCAATGGCTGCTTGCAGCCCGTCTTTTTGAAAAGCATCGGTACGTGCCATAACAAAAAAATCATCGTCCTGACGAGCATCAACCGCTGCTTTAACACGATCAACCATTTCCTCAGTGGAAACAATTTCTTTATTAGGTCTATGGCCACAACGTTTTTGTGCTACCTGATCTTCAATATGCACAGCGGCCACACCGGCTCGTTCCATCTGTTTTACCGTACGGGCAATATTAAATGCACCTCCCCAGCCGGTATCAATATCAACCAGCAAAGGCAGTGCACTGGCCTCCGTAATCCGATAAGCGTCGGCCAAAACATTATCCAGACTGGTCATACCTAAGTCTGGCAACCCATAGGAGGCGTTAGCACAGCCTCCTCCAGACAGGTAAATGGCCTGATGACCCACGCGCTCCGCCATCATTGCTGCATAGGCATTGATAGTACCAACAATTTGTAAGGGTTGGTTATTCATTACAGCGGCGCGGAACTTGGCACCGGGACTCATATTACTCATAAATCTCTCCTTAAGCCTGCAACAACAGCAAGATTAGTTGCTAATTGTCTATGGCGGGGGTGACATCAGCTTGCATGCGCTGCTTGATATTGCGCCGGGCATTGCTAATGTGGCGACGCATAAGCCATTCGGCTAACTCAGCGTCTCCTTCTTCGATTGCAGCACAAATTTTATTGTGCTCTTGCAAGGCCTGTTCAGGCCTATTGGATGACAAACTAAACTGATAACGATACATGCGTACCAAGTGATATAGTTCACCACCCAGAATATTAATTAACCGCTGATTATTACTACCTTGGACAATACGATAATGAAAATCCACATCACCTTCTTGTTGAAAATAGGACTGCCCCTCTGTCTGAACAATATGTTGTTGGTGTTGGTTTAACAATTGCCGCAGTGCCATGGTTTCCTGGCTTGACATATGCTGTGCCGCCAGACGGGCTGCCAGTCCCTCCAAAGCCTCTCGAATCTGATAAATCTCCAATAGTTCTTCATATGACAGGTTAACAACACTGGCACCGACATTGGGAATACGTCTAATTAGCCGCATTGCTTCCAAACGGCTCATAGCTTCTCGCAATGGTCCACGACTAATGCCATGCACACGAGCCAGCTCAGGTTCATTAAGCTTGCTACCCTGGGGAATAACCCCGGTAACAATATCCTGAACAATATCAGCACAAACACGATTAGCTAAAGTAATGGCAGGTTGACTCATAGTATTGTCTACAATTTATTGATAAATCCATTATATTTCCCCAAAAAACCACTGTCAAATGAGATTTCTTATATTATTGTCGACAATAGACCAAAGGATAATAACACCTAAGAAAACCTTAGCCAGTACTATCCGGCGCTTTTATAGAGCTAATTTAGTAACGGCAACGCGGTTAATGTACTAGCTTGTCGTCAAGAACAAAGAATTAGACTCATTTACCCTATAAACCCTATCAGCATCAGAGTAAAATGCTCCCTCCATTACCCGCAAAGTTTGAACTCTGTGCAACTGCTCGCTCTGCCCTACATTAGTGATGCAAGCCATTACTTTGAACGTATACGTCATCTTAAATGGCCTCTGCTTCTAGACTCGAATCAGCCGGCTAGTCATCATGGCCGCTACGATATTATGATGGCGAACCCAAAGGCTCTGATAAAGGTCAGTGATAGTGTCTGCCAACTGGACACAGGGCATGGCTTCACGGTTTATGATGATGATGCCTTTAGTATTATCGCTGACCAACTCCAGAGTTTTACTTGCCCCGATACAGATATACCGGAGTTGCCTTTTTATGGTGGCGCAGCCGGCCTGTTTGGTTATGATTTCGGGCGCGAGCTAGAGACGATACCCACATTGGCCAAGCAGGACATTGCCTTGCCCGATCTCTGGGTTGGCATTTATCCGTGGGCCTTAATCAGCGATCATAAACAACAACAATGTTGGCTGGTTAGTCATTTGGAAAGCACCGACAACCAAAAAATATTGGCATACCTGCAAGCACAAGATGACAAAGAAGATACCAGTTTCAGGCTTCTAAAAGCTTTTTCCAGTAACATGACCAGACAGCAATACAGGCAAAAATTCCAGCGGGTCATGGATTATATTTATGCCGGTGACTGTTATCAGGTGTGTTTGGCACAGCGTTTTCACAGTCAGTATAAAGGTCACCCATGGCAAGCTTTTAAAGCCCTACGAGAATGCGCTCCAACCCCTTTCAGTGCCTATTTGGAAACCGATGCCGGTACTGTGCTTAGCCTCTCACCAGAGCGGTTTTTACAAGTCAAAGACCAAGAGGTTGAAACCAAACCGATAAAAGGTACACGCCCAAGGGGGACAACCCCGGATCAGGATTTAGCCTTGCGGGACGAACTTAATAACAGCCCTAAAGATCGGGCCGAAAACCTGATGATTGTTGACTTATTGCGCAATGATCTCAGCAAGCAGTGCCTGCCAGGGAGTGTTAAGGTACCCAATATATTCGCTATTGAAAGCTATAGTAATGTGCATCATATGGTGACTACGGTCACAGGCCGTCTGGCCAGCAGAGACCAGATTATAGATTTACTTAAAGGCGCGTTTCCCGGGGGTTCCATTACCGGTGCACCAAAAATTCGGGCCATGGAAATTATTGAAGAACTGGAACCACATCGACGCAACGCCTACACTGGATCTATTGGCTATATCAGTTGCCATGGTGCTATGGATACGAATATTCTAATTCGTACATTGGTTACCAGCGCCAGCGATGACAGTGAAGGAAATATCTATTGTTGGGCTGGCGGCGGATTAGTAGCTGATTCTGACTGTGCAGCAGAGTATCAGGAAACCTTTGACAAGATAAACAATCTGTTACAGGGTTTACCAACCCAACAGCAATAAGTCTGATTAAGACTTTTCTTAACGCAAAGGTAGCGTTTCATTGGCAAACAATGCGGCCAGGTCCTGAGCATTATTTGTCGCCATGGCTTCATCTACCCGCTCACGCGTAAGGTTTGGCGAGAAGCTCTCAATAAAGTCATACATAAAACCACGCAACAAGGTGCCGCGGCGGAAACCAATATTAGTCGTACTATGCTTAAATAAATGACTGGCATCCAAACAGATCAGATCCTGATCCAATGCTTCTTCAAACGCCATCGAAGCAATAATTCCAATGCCCAAGCCTAATCTGACATAGGCTTTAATAACGTCAGAATCGACAGCAGTAAAAACCACACGGGGTTCCAAACGAGCAGCATTAAATGCCTCATCCAGTTTAGAACGACCGGTAAAACCAAAGGTGTAGGTAACAATAGGGTAACTCGCTACATCTTCTAACGTCAGCTTTGAAACTGACGCTAAAGGGTGATCTTTGGGCACCACAATACTACGATTCCAATGAAAACAGGGCATCATCAACAGATCACTAAAATGCTCCATTGCTTCTGTAGCTATAGCAAAATCTACCTCACCATTAGCCGCCTGTTCAGCAATCTGTTTGGGAGTACCCTGCTGCATTTGTAAGGCAACATCCGGGTATTTGCCAATAAAACTATTAATCACCTTGGGTAAAGCATAACGGGCTTGAGTATGGGTGGTAGCAAGAGACAAGCTGCCTTTGCGCTCATCACAAAACTCCTGTGCTGTTCGCTTGATACCGTCAACCTTGAGCATGATGGACTCTGCTGCTGCCAAAATTGCCTTACCAGCGGGTGTAACATGGGTCAGATGTTTGCCACTGCGAGAGAAGATTTGCACACCCAACTCATCCTCCAACAGGCGAACCTGCTTGCTGATGCCAGGCTGAGAAGTAAATAAACTTTGGGCGGTAGCTGAGACATTAAGATCATGTTTGGCCACTTCACAAATATACCTTAACTGCTGTAATTTCATATACTACCCGGTAGGTGATTGAATGAGTTATATAAATACTAACATATATTCAAAAAAAGCATATAGGTTATAGCCAAATTACCGCCCCGATACTCGCTGCAATACCTTGGTGAAGTATTCAGTAGCAGGAACCCCAACGATGGTATTAGTCGATAACCAGTCACCGTGCCGGTCAAAAAACAATAAACCTGGTGGTCCCACCAGATTATATTGGCTTAGCAAAGCTTGGTCGATGCTGGTGTTATCTGTTACATCAACTTTAATCACTATATATTGCTGTAAGGCTTGCTGTACTTTAGCATCAGCAAATACAAAGGTATCTAACTCCTTACATGCAATGCACCAATCTGCATAAAAATCCATTAACACCGGTTTATTTATAGTTTTGGCGCCGGTTAACAAGTCAGGCACTTGCTCAGCTTGTACCTTGGCAAAGGCAGTGGGTGCTAAAGCCTGATCGGTTGCCATATCAAAACTTGCTTTTAATGGATTAAGCAAGCTTGCTTGTCCTAACCATAGAGACGCCAATAGTGCCAGACTGTAGATGGTCATCAATATTGCCAGCAAATACACCAGAGTACGGCCCAGCATATGCTCTACTGGAGGTTGCCAACGATGCACCTGCCACAGCAATAAGCCGCCTGTCAGAGTAAGCAGAACAACCAGAAGCACTGTTGCCGAAGGCAGTATCCGATCCAACATCCAGATGGCCAGATATAACATGACAAAACCAAATGCATATTTGATCCGGTTCATCCAGGCGCCAGCACGAGGCACTAAATGTGCGGCTGAAGTGCCAATCACCAAAAGTGGTAACCCCATGCCCATACCCAGAGCAAATAGTGCTAATCCTCCACTGTAGGGATCGCCGGTATGGCTAATATATAATAGGGCTCCAGCTAACGGTGCCGCCACACAAGGGCCAACCACCAGAGCCGATATAACACCCATAGCAGCCACGCCCATAAAGTGACCAGTGGCTTGCTGCTGACTCAAGCTATGAAGCCGATTTTGTATCCCCGTGGGCATCTGTATAGTGATCCAATCAAACATAGCTGCTGCAAATACTACAAACAATATAACCATTAACAGAATAATTGCCGGATGTTGCAGTGCAATCTGCAGATTGGCACCACTTAGACCTGCAATCACACCCGCCAAGCTATAGGTAATGGCCATAGCCAAGACATAAGTGAAAGACAGTAAGAAGCTCTTGCCGGAACCCGGCTTTGGATTAATTCCAATAATCAAATTAGACAAAATAGGCACCATAGGTAACACACAAGGCGTCAATGCCAAACCCACTCCAGCCAAAAAGAAGGTCACAATTAAGGTGGTCAAGCTGGCTTTACGTAGCTGTTGTGTAAACCAATTGGCATCGGTACCATTAAAGCCGGTGTCAGATGCAATAAGACTAGATAAAGATGCCTTATTTGCACTGTCCTGCCCCGCTGCAGATGTAGTGACGGCTGGCAAAATGACCTCTGCCTGTTGCGGCGGATAACAGACGCCTCCTTCCCAACAGCCTTGATAAGCCACCATTAGCGTGCCGCCGGCCGGCACTTGAGGCAAATCCATCATAACTGACAACTGATTATAGTAAACCCTAGTCGCGCCAAAATTCGGATCATTCTTTGCCATCGCCTGAGGTAGTGAAGCGACAGACGTTATATCCTCACCATTCAGCTGCAAACGCAGCTTATCCTGATAGAGATAGTAGTCATCGGCTATGGTCCATACCAAAGCCAACTGTGAGCCAATTTGTTGCTGGCTAAATACAAAGGCCTGCTCAGCAGGCAAGGGATGTTGATTATCCGTTTTGGTAAACAGGCCATCGGCCACAGCCAAGGACACAACAAATTGACTTAAAATCAGGCAACATATCGGTAATAACCTACGCAAACAACTGATCATGTACAAAACTCTCAATAATTGCCAATAAAAAGCCGGTTTATAATGCTACTATAGACAATCCTATTATAGCGTTATTAACAAATTAGAAAACGATTATGATCAACCAACGTGTCGAAGACCTGAATATTGAGAGCCAGCAGGTTCTAACAACCCCGGAAGAGTTAAAAGCCAAGCTGCCGGCAAACAACAAGATCACCGCTGCGGTGATGCAGTCCCGGCAGGTAATAAAAGATATTCTTGATGGCAACGATCACCGGCTATTTGTCGTCGTAGGCCCCTGCTCTATCCATGACCCCAAAGCCGCCATAGAATATGGCCAGCGCCTGGCACGCCTGGCGGCAGAGCTAAAAGACTCTTTGTATATAGTAATGCGCGTCTATTTTGAAAAGCCACGCACAACTGTTGGTTGGAAAGGATTAATCAATGACCCGCATATGAATGATACCTTCGATATGGAAACCGGGCTGACTGTGGGGCGGGAGTTGATGCTGGAGCTGGCTGATCTTGGCCTGCCACTGGCAACCGAGGCGCTGGACCCTATTTCACCTCAATATCATTCTGACCTATGGACCTGGGCAGCTATTGGCGCACGCACCACAGAGTCCCAAACTCACCGGGAAATGTCCAGTGGCCTATCCTGCCCTGTAGGTTTTAAAAATGGCACGGATGGTGGTTTAACTGTTGCTATCAATGCGCTGGAATCTGTTGCAGCTCCTCACTCGTTTTTGGGCATCAACCCACTGGGGCAAGTGTCTATTACACGCACCAGTGGCAATCAATATGGTCATGTTGTGTTACGCGGTGGAGACGGCAAACCCAACTACGACTCAGTCAATGTTGCCCTCTGTGAACAGGCATTAGGCAAGCAAAGCTTAAAGAGCAATATTATGGTGGATTGCAGCCATGCCAACTCCAACAAAGATCCAGCATTGCAACCCCTGGTTCTGGACAATATTACCCAGCAGATTGCCGAGGGCAATACCTCAATTGTGTCGCTGATGATTGAAAGTAACCTGCATTGGGGTAACCAAAAGATTCCAACTAATCTTAATGACTTACAATATGGGGTATCGGTTACTGATGCCTGTATTGACTGGGACACCACGGCAAACAGTTTGCGTGATATGGCTGCTAAACTACAAACTGTTTTGCCGCAACGGCAACGCTAAGCGAGTTTTATCAGGTGGGCTAAAATAGTGCTGAATATAGATTAGATTATAGTCCAATAAGTCGGGTTAAAACCCGACCCTCGGATATTGATGATCTATTAACCTAGGCTGTTGTAGGTCGGAACCAGTGTGCCCCGTGAGCGAAGCGAATGCTTTGGGGATTAGCCTGACATGTCGGGTTAAAACACGACCTACAAATTGCCCCAATCACTGGCTATTACATATACGCATTCTCACGCATACTGTGATCAGTCTCATCACGGACGCCATCAAGTTCTGCTACATTTTCTACCAGAATTTTTTCTACTCCATCTTTGAGGGTCATATCAACAGCACTACACCCCTGACAGCCACCGCCAAATTGAAGTATGGCTATATT
>JASMLZ010000029.1 GCA_030748435.1 Gammaproteobacteria bacterium
CTTTAAAGAAGCTTGCTTTCATATTTGCTAAGTATACACCGTGACCAAACCAATCCCGACGCTCTGTATCAGGCAGTGAAGCGACGCGTAATATTTCTTCGGCAACATCCTCTCGGCTAATATCCATGGTAGAGTGCTTTAACGGCAACATTTGATTATCAAACCCGGTAGTATCAAAGCAATAACGATAAAGTCTTTTGGCTGGCCCGTTGGTCAAAAAAGCAGGCCTGAATATTACAAACTGCATCCCATGGTCACCGGCTTCGGCAAGTAGCCTTTCACTTTCTCGATAGTCTTTCACCATTGGCATGTTGTTAAACATATTAAGCAACCACTTTAGCCTGTAGTTGTCTGGTAATTTAGCAAATGAATTGCCAGGTACTCCCTCGGTGCCAGACGACCCATGATAGTAAAATTCGACTAAGCGGCTTTTTTGCATGCCCCTTATAATAGCCGTAATGGTTTGGCTATAGAGTTTATTTTGCTTATTTAACATATCCGCAAGTTTTGTTATACCAACAAAACAGCAAACCGCATCAATTGATAAGTCATTTTGCAATAGGGTTATATAGGTTTCTTCAGATAAAATACTTCGATTCGTTGCCCTTAAAATACCTAATTTTAGCGGCTCTTTTGCTGGGGAATCACATAGTGGGTTTGCTGTAAGTGTGGTTTTATGCAGCAATGCTGTCATTCGTACTAAAGCAGCACTTTCACTTTCGGCCCGGCAAATTGCCGTCACATCATGCCCCTCTTGGAGGGCTTTTTTGATAAACAAACGCGCACCTCTTGAGGCGGCAGCGACGACTAAAAAGTGTTTTTTATTTAGGGACATAATATTCCTTAGCGGTTATTTGCTGGTAGCCTAATTCTTGGTGGAGCACTTGCTCCACTTTCTATATGTCGTGAAGTATACTGATCACGCTTTTAGCGTAAAGACTTTTTCTAAAACTGTCACAAATTCACAGGAGAGTGCTCCATGAAACGAGCTGAGCAGGTAGCGCATTCTCGAAAAATCATAGCCGATGCATTATTCAGGTTATTTAAGAAATATGATTACGAAAAAATAACGGTTTCACAGATCACCGCTGAAGCAGGCGTGGCACGGAATACCTTCTATCGAAATTTTAGTTCCATTGAAGATATCCTGATCTACATGTTTGAAACATCGGTAGACGATGCTCTAAAAACACTAATGGCGCATGACAATAGCAATAGTCGAGTTATGGTTGAATGGCGTGTGAATTTTGCCAGGCAGCATCCTTACTTTGCGTACATTCATAACCAACCCAAACTTTGGCTGATGGTCGAGCAGTATTGCCAAGAAAATCAGAGCCGAATATGTGATCTACTAGAAGGTACTCATAACAGCACAGCCGATCCCTTTGATATTATCTTCGAACAAGCAGGAATAAATGCCGTACTTGCCCATTGGGTACAAAGCAATTTTGAACGTGAGGAGCAAGCAGTTGTAGACTTTATCTATTCCAAATTAAGAGCAGATAAAGGGTAATGTAACAACAACCAAGCATACATGAAACCCAAAATAGCTTCTAATATGACTGCTTGGCACCAGTGCCAAAGATCAAAAGAACCGCCTCACACGCACCTATTTATTGCTAGAAAATTACAATAAGGGTGGCAGAAAAAGTTACAGAAGTAGAATTAAAAAACCCCACTGAATCCCATATTGTTAGGGTTCCAGCGGGGCTTTCGGAATCTTGGTGCCCAGGAGAGGACTTGAACCTCCACGGCCTTGCGGCCACTAGCACCTGAAGCTAGCGTGTCTACCAATTTCACCACCTGGGCAGGAGGTGGGGCGTATTTTATACGATTGATTCGAAGGGTCAATAGCTGAGCTAACCATTGGCTAAAAAAAAGCTGATTTTTAAGCTTTTTTTAGCCAGCTATTTTTACCAAGCCGCTAAATAGCTAAATGGTGTGCGCCCGTGGCGCAGTTGTACTTTGTCTGTTAGTTCGGCAACAACAAACTGAGGTGCTTGGGCAATTAGCTGCCCGCGGTGGTCAATCAGGGCACTAATGCCACTATTGGTGGCGCGAGCGACAGGCCGGCCATTTTCCAGAGCACGCATTTGTGCCATCTGTAAATGCTGCCATGGCGCCCAGGTATCACCAAACCAGGTGTCATTACTAACGGTCACAATCAGTTGGGCATGGGCTGCCTGTTTGGCGACCAAACCGGCGTAGGCAATTTCATAGCAGATATTGCCAGCAATAGCTGTGGTCTGACTGGTTAACAGGCCTTGTTCCATGGGCGCAGGGCGAAAGCGGGACATGGGCAGATCAAATAGCGTCATCACTCCACGCAACCAATCTTGCATGGGCACATATTCACCAAAAGGCACCAGTTGTTGTTTGGCATAGGCCCCCTGCTCTGTGCCAAAGGCCACCAAACCATTGTAGTAGTCTGCCGCAACGTCTATGTCATCCCGTAATACGGTGCCGGCAATAATCACTGTATCCTGTTGCGCCGCAATATCACTTAAGGCCTGTGTAGCTTGTAGCACATTGTCCCAGTAGGTAGCAACAGCCGTTTCCGGCCAGATAATTAGATCACTTTCCAGATGGGCATAGGTACGGCCAAAATAATATTCCAGTGTGGGGCGCAGCTGCTCTGGCTGCCACTTGTGCTGTAAATTCACATTTCCCTGTAACAAGGTCACTTGCCGCTCGCCAGCAGCCTGTGTCCAGTTAACCTGCTGCAGGCCAAGGCCAGCTATCCATATCACCAATGGCACCAGCAGATAGCGCGGTTGATGCAGTGCAGTAAGCAGGCTTAAGGCGCTGATTACCAGCAGCCAGGTCATGCCATGCTGGCCCACTATAGGAGCAAATCCAGCCAGCCAGGTAGGCAAGCCTGCATAGCCCAGATATAGCCATGGAAAACCGGTAAACAGCCAACCTCGCAGCAGGTCCAAAAGCACCCACAAGCTGGCCAAGGCTATGAGTTGTAGGTATTGGTCCAGATGCTGTAAATAGCGCTGATATAGCCAGGCCAACAACATATAAAAAAGGCCTAACCCCAAACAAAACAGGACAGTAAAGGCAATGGCCAGAGGCACAGGAGTTGCAGCATGGTCAACCATACTAATATAGACCCAGCTAACGCCAACTACAAAGTAGCCGGCACCATAGCCAAAACCAATGTGTAAGCTTTGCCGACTGCCAGCAGCCTGACGTAACAGCCAATAGAACAAGCCGACACTAAGCAGCGCCGCCGGCCACCAGGCTAATGGCGCCAAAGCCAATGGTGCTACGCTTCCTGCCATAAGGGCCAAGCAAACTAGCAGCAACGGCTTGCGGGTAGCAGACATATCAGGCCTGGTCTTGAGTAGTGTCCTGACTCACTTGCAGGAGTCTAATGCGACGGTTGTCAGCGGATAGAATACGGAACTGAAGCTGGTCAATAACCACTTCTTCGTCTTTGGCTGGCAAGTGTCCCAAGCGTTGGGTAATAATGCCACCAATAGTATCAAACTCGCCTTCACTAAAGGCTGAACCAAAGTGTTCATTAAAGTCATCAACAGGGGTCAAGGCTTTAACGATAAAACCCTTGTCAGCAAACGGGCGAATATTGCCATCGTCTTCTTCCACATCGGTTTCATCTTCAATTTCACCCACAATTTGTTCCAATACATCTTCAATGGTCACCAGGCCCGCTACACCACCATATTCATCCAATACAATGGCCATATGATTACGGTTGGTGCGAAATTCATTAAGCAGTACCGACAAACGCTTACTTTCTGGCACAAACACCGGCTTGCGTAAAATGGTGTGGATATCTGTAGTTTCGATCATGCTGTCAAAGGCCAGTGGCAACAAGTCTTTAGCCAGTAATATACCCACGATTTCATCGGGATTTTCACCTACCACAGGGAAACGCGAGTGAGCTGTTTCGGTAATGGTCTGCATAAATTCGGCCGCGCTTTGGTCAGCTTTGACAGTGGCCATTTGTGGCCGTGGAATCATTATGTCTCGCACCTGCATCTTCGACATCTGCATGGCGCCTTCGATGGTGTCCAGCGCTTCCCTGTCGAGAATCTGGTCTTCTTCGGCTTGGCGAATCTGTTCCAGCAGTTCCTCTGAGTTGCTGGCCCGGTCGCTAAAAAACAGCGTAATACGTTGCAGCCAGGAGCGTTTCTCCTGACCGCTGGTCGACTGGTCGTCGTTCATGCAGGTTCCTGTTAACCTCTTGCTAAGCCCCTATCTGCCAAGCTAAGCCTAGAGGATTTGTTAAATAGGGGTCTATTTATACCCCTAAGTGTAGGGATTGGCAATGCCCAATGCTGCCAACAAATCAATTTCCAGACTTTCCATGGCTTCGGCTTGCGCGTCATCAATATGATCATAACCCTGCAAATGCAAGCAGCCATGAATAACCAGATGGGCCCAATGATCCATGAGCGCCTTATTTTGTGCCTGCGCTTCTCGCGCTACTAAAGGCGCATTAATCACCAAATCACCCAAATAGGGGTTGTCGCCTAACTCGGCTGCCAGTTCCGGGATGGCCAAGGTATCCATATCAGCTGGAAATGACAACACATTAGTGGGCTTGTCTTTGCCACGATAGCACTGATTAAGCTGTTGACTTTCCTCGTCATCAACCAGACGTACGGTAATTTCCACTGCTAGTGGTTGCGCTTGTGTAGCCAGAGTAAGCCACTGCTGAAATTGTTCGATATCAGGCACATCAGCAGCCGATGTGGCCAGTTGTAAGTCAATCATCAGGGTTGGTCTTGCCGCTATTGCTCATGCTGCTGTTCATGTCGGTCGTAAGCATCAACAATACGCTGCACTAGAGGATGGCGCACAACATCGGTAGATTTAAAATAAGTAAAGCCGATATCTTCTACGTCCTGTAAGACCTGCATAGCATGTTTTAGGCCAGAATTAGTGCCCCGAGGCAAGTCAATCTGGGTGACATCACCGGTAATCACAGCAGTAGAACCAAAACCAATGCGGGTAAGAAACATCTTCATTTGTTCGCGCGTCGTATTTTGGCTTTCGTCCAAAATCACATAGGAGCCATTTAACGTGCGCCCGCGCATATAAGCCAGAGGGGCTACTTCAATAACATTTTTTTCAATTAACCGCCCTACTGTCTCAAAGCCCAGCATCTCATACAAGGCATCGTATAGGGGACGTAAATAGGGGTCAATTTTCTGCGCCAGATCACCAGGCAAAAAGCCCAGCTTTTCACCAGCCTCTACCGCAGGGCGCACTAGCAGGATACGACGGATTTCCTCTCGCTCCAAGGCCTCTACCGCACAGGCCACGGCTAGATAGGTTTTGCCGGTGCCAGCTGGCCCAATGCCAAAATTGATATCTTTTTGGCGAATGGAACGCACATAATCCTGCTGGGTAATGCCACGCGGCTTGATGGTAGCGCGCTTGGTGCGCACACTCAGGCCTTCGGCTTGTGGCTCATTGGCTTTTTTTACTGGGGTGTTATTAGCAGTCATTTCTTGCATAGTTTGTTGGGCTTCCACAAGGGCTAGATGCACACGGTCGGGGCTGATTTCATGATCCTGTTGGGCATCACGATACAATTGCTGCAAGACCATCTCGGCAGCACGGGCCGCAACCTGATCACCAACTACAAAAAAACGATTGCCACGGTTATTCACCTGCACCTGCAGGCGGCTTTCAATAAGCTTTAAATTATCGTTTAAATAGCCTTGTAGATTGGCCAGATGATGGGGGTTATCGGGTTGTAGGGTAAAACTCAGACCGTTATCGACCCCTTCCTGCAGGGCCTGCTGCTGAGACTGATCAAGTGCCTGATTGTTGGGTTTGGACAAATTAACGCTACCTTGGCTATGGTGTTAGACAAATGTTCCTGCTGCTATTGCAACACGACTGACCCAAAGGGTGCAACCCCATCTAGCTCAGAAATCACTAATTCACCACGTAAAGAGTGCGGAAATGCCTCTAAAATGCGTACTTGAGCAAATTTACCAATCAAATCCACATCATCACAGGCAAAGTTCACCACCCGGTTATTTTCTGTGCGGCCCGACAGCTTGCCTGGGTCTTTTTTGGAAAAACCACTTACCAGTACCCACTGCAAACTGTCTACCATGCTGCGGCTAATATCAAAGGCCTGCTGATCAATACGGCGCTGCAAAATACTCAGGCGCTGCTTTTTACTTTCCATACTGGTCGCATCCGGCAACTCAGATGCGGGGGTGCCTGGGCGGGGGCTGTAGATAAAACTGAACGACATATCAAAACCGATATCAGCTATTAAATTCATAGTCGCTTCAAAATCAGCATCGGTTTCCCCGGGGAAGCCAATAATAAAATCCGAAGAAAAACTGATATCAGGCCGTAACTTGCGAATGCGGCGTAACTTGGACTTATATTCTATGCAGGTATGGCCACGCTTCATGGCCATCAAAATCTTGTCTGAACCCGATTGCACCGGCAAGTGCAAATGACTGACCAATTCCGGCACCTGAGCATAAACATCAATCAGGCTATCACTAAATTCCACTGGGTGACTGGTAGTAAAACGAATACGGTCAATACCTTCAATGGCCGCAACCAAGGTTATCAGCTCGGCTAAATCGATCAGATCACCATCATCAGTCTCGCCCTGATAGGCATTTACATTTTGCCCCAGCAGATTAACCTCACGCACGCCCTGTTCAGCCAGCTGGTTCACTTCCAGTAACACATCAGCCAGTGGCCGGCTCACCTCTTCCCCACGCGTATAAGGCACCACACAAAAGGTGCAATACTTGCTGCAACCTTCCATTATAGATACAAAGGCTTCGGCACCTTCTACCTGAGGCGCAGGCAAACGGTCAAACTTTTCAATTTCCGGAAAGCTAACATCCACCACGCCAACAGCACCGGCATCTGTGGCTTCGATCATATCAGGCAGACGATGTAAGGTCTGTGGGCCAAAAATCATATCCACAAAAGGCGCCCGCTTTTGGATAGCCTCACCTTCCTGACTGGCAACACAGCCACCCACACCAATTTTAACGTCTGGATTGGCTTCTTTTAGTTTGCGCCAACGGCCCAACTGGTGAAATACCTTTTCCTGGGCTTTTTCACGAATCGAACAGGTATTTAACAACAGAATATCGGCATCTTCAGGTACCTCAGTCAGCTCCATAGCGTGACTTTCACCTAATAAATCAGCCATACGCCCAGAGTCATATTCATTCATCTGGCAACCGTGGGTTTTAATATAGAGTTTCTTGCTCATGCACTACACCTGTGTTTGGGACGCGGCATTATACAACAAGGGATAGCACTCAGGAAATTGTTAGTGGTGGCAGATGCCGAATTTTTAAGCCATATATGATTCAAGAAACCCCCGTGCTCGCTGGTGGGCGCAGGGCCTCTGGCACGGCTTGCTGATCCCAATAACCGATCAGGATGCCACGCCGGTCGGAATGGTCAAAACGCCCCTGCAGGGCGTTATGGCCCACGGTGACACGGTTTTTTAAACCGGCCGACCAGTCCAGTAGCAGATCACTCATATAAGCCCGTTGCAGGGCGTAATCGGGATCCCGCCCCAGATCAATTAACTCATTGGGGTCGGTGTGCAGATCATACATCATGGGGGCAAAGCCCAAACAATGAATAAATTTGTAACGACCATCAAACACCATGGTTAAACGGGCGTTATATTGGTCCCGTCCCAATTTATCATAGGCAAATTGCAGCGCTGAATAATCACATTCAGACACCACATAAGTATGGCCTTTAAAACTGTCGGTGTGCAGAGCTGGCAACAAAGACTTGCCTTCCAGCCATTGCCACTGGGGCGCGCCGCCCAGCCAGTCAACCAAGGTCGGCAGCAGGTCAATGGCGCATACCAACTCATCACACTCTGTGCCGCGGCGGCTATCTGCAGCCGCCCTTGGATCCATAATAATCAGGGGAATACGGGTTACCGGATCATGAAATAAATCCTTTTCTGCCAGCCAGTGGTCACCATAGAAATCGCCATGATCAGAGGCAAGAACAATCAGCGTATTATCCGCCTGTCCCGTGGCTGTCAGATGAGCAAACAAACGCCCTAGATGATCATCCAGTTCTTTTACCAAACCATAGGTGGTGGGCAAGGCATGATTGCGATATTGATCAACGGCATAGGTCTGGCTGTGGGGCGTTTCGGTAAAGGCTTTATATACCGGATGAGGGTCGGCCAACTCACCAGACGATTTATTGCTGGCGGGTAATTCTGCTCCCCTATATAAAGCATGATAGGGTGCTGGGGCAGCCAGAGGCCAGTGGGGCTTGATATAGGAAACATGCAGACACCAGTTCTGGTTACCCAATTCACTGATCAGCTCCATCGCCCGGTCTGTAGTATAGGCCGTTTCGGAATGAGCTTTATCAACCCGGGCTGGCAGGTGTGCATACTTTAAATACATACCATTACGCACTACCCCGGCCTTATCCTGCATGGCATTGGCCCAAGTGACCCAGGGATTATCACCTGCATAACCCTGCCGATTAAGATAATCAAAATAAGCGGGGCGGCTGGTATCATAGCCTCCGTCCACACCCAAAGTATGCAGGCCATCATCACGTTCACCTTTGGCAAATCCGGCATTGCTTAAATACCGCCCCAATTCTGATTCAGGGTCAATTTGCAAACGCTGCAAACCCCGCATATCGGGCTTCATATGGGTTTTGCCTATTAAGTAGGTATCCATCTCCATGGCCGCCAGATGATCAGCTATAGTCATTTCATCCACGCGATTAGGCATGCCATTCCAGGTAGCACCATGGGAGCGTACATGGCGCCCCGTATAAAACGACGCCCTTGAATTACCACAGCTGGTACCCTGTATATAGCAACGATTGAACTTTACCCCACGCTGCGCCAAACGGTCGATATGTGGGGTATCAACCACTGTATTACCATAGCAGGACAAGGCATCCATGCGCAGTTGGTCAAGCATAATAAAGAGTATATTTTTTTGTGACATAAGGCGTTACTCTGATAATGGCATTCAGGCTCTACAAGGCAATCTCTGAAAAATAATTACCTAACCTCAGTCATCATACTAAACTTTTTAACCAACAAGTATAGTGCTGCGGTGGCAGCCACACTGGCAATCAGAGGTAGTGAAAAGTATGGGTGGGCCAAAAGAAATACAAGGAAAAAATACAAAAAAATACAAGAGAAAAAATACAAGGACAGGCATCCGTTTTCCTTTCAAAAAAATACAAGGACAGGCATCCGTTTTCCTTATCGTCAGCTATACTTAAAGGCACACCAACGCCAAAGGGAATTAGCGATGACCAGAGCCAGAAAACACCTTGTTTGTGTCGAAGACACGCCTTACTACCATATCACCTCACGCTGCGTACGGCGTTCTTTTTTATGTGGCTATGACCAGCAAAGTGGCCATGACTACGAACACCGCCGTGGCTGGATTGAAGAACGTATACGCATATTAAGCTCGGTCTTTGCCATTGATATTGGCACCTATGCCATTATGAGCAATCATTACCATATCGTCCTTAAGCTATGCCCTGAACAGGTCGCGGAATGGAGTGATAAGGAAGTTTGCGAACGCTGGCTACAGCTCTTTCAAGGCCCATTAGTCATGCAAATGCACCTTGCTGGCAAACCCCTAAACAGTGCCCAACTAGCAACGGTTAAGGCCACTACGCAAATATGGCGCCAACGGCTTAAGGACCTTGGCTGGTTTATGAAATGCCTTAACGAACCCATTGCCAGAATGGCCAATAAAGAAGATGCCTGCACAGGTCACTTTTGGGAAGCACGTTATAAATCCCAGTGCCTAAAAACCGAACAAGCCCTCTTATCCTGTATGGCTTATGTGGATCTTAATCCCGTCAGGGCCAATATGGCCACCACCCCCGAAACTTCCGACCATACGGGCATTAAACAACGTATCGCCCCTACTATGGACCTAGAAGCCGCCATTCAGCAACAACTGGAACAGGGCCAACTGCTTAAATTTAATAGCGACATCAAACCCATGCTACCCTTTCTCAACAGCATCAATGCCAACATACAAAGCGGCATACCCTGTGCCTGGGAAGACTACCTTAACCTAGTAGATTGGACGGGGAAAATAGTCCGTGACGATAAACGTGGCGCTATCAACCAGCAACTGCCCCCCATCCTTGAACGACTCAATATCGAACCCAAAACCTGGCTTAAACACGCCACTGCCTTTGAGCATTACCACTCCAGAGTGTTTAATCGGGAAGAATCCAGATTAGCAGCTAATACCAGCTAGCCCCCTATCTCTCACCCTTTACTAGGCCACACCATCAGCCATGGGTTGAGGGCTTCACTTACCAAAAAAACACCCAAAACCAATGGATTAAGGTGTTTTTATGAATATTGACCAATGGTGCTAGGCAGCGCTTGTCCTAATGATCCACTAGACCTCCCCTGTCCTAGTTGGCCTCGGACCTCCGTTGGCCTCTGGCTGGACAGCGCCTGTCTTAGTTGACCATACTGAGCAGCGCCTGTCCTAGTCTCTACTACTAGTCTCTCTAGTCTCTATCCGCCTACGCCAGTTGCGTTCAAGTCTAGCGCCACCCCACCCCAAATTTTCCAAATATATTTGGGAATTATGCCAAGGAATTCAATTGAGAGGATCCTTTGTGCTGTCGGTGCATGAGGGAGTGTACTACCCCGCACTCTTTTATACTCCAAAGGGGTTAGTCGCAGATCCGAAACAGTATATGCCGACTGAGTCTCTTCGTTAGTAATACCTCCTTCTGTAGATGTTGTTAATCGTGTGCTCCCCCACAATTCCACCACAATAGCCGCTGTGTTCCATAATGAAAGTAGAAAGGAATTTGGGTTTTCCGGATCAAGATAATTCCCATGGGTCATAATATGCCGAAGAGCTAAACTGAATCCTGGTACATACCATATCTTATTACTTATTGGAGCGTCATTTTTAGAAAGTAAACTTACTATTCCGGCACTAAAACTGGGCCTAATCTTGAGCTCCAAGGCTTCGTTGGGACCCCAGGCGTGCCATTCTATGGGTTTCCCAATTAGAGCAATAGTGAACCTGTTATCCCAATAAATAGTCTTTTGAGTGCCGTTTTTATCAAATCTGATTCCCAAAGTGCTGGCTAACTGAGTATCAACAACCATTCCAATACAGTCTTTAATTTCGTCATTCTTCACCCTAGAGGGCTTCCAAAAAGGAATTGTTTTACTGTCAAAAGTCAAAGTGTGAAATTCTGGTAGAGATTTATCTGATAGATTCCTCAGCCACCATCTCGACATAAGATATCCCCTTACATAATCCTCCATATTGTTGCCAATAAAATAACGGAATGATAACAACCTAAAATCTAACGCAAATCCCGCATTGTAGTTATATCTAAGGACTACCTTCTTCTGGCCCGTGTCAGGACCCTTTATTTTAACTTCCAGAGTTTTCCCATTCCTATCAGGATTATCGTATTTGACCTCCACTTCATGTTCTCCTGCTTCTAGCCGCCAGATCTTATCTTTTTCTTCTTTATCGTACACATTATCATAAAGAACCGGCTTTTTATTAATATACAGGTGGGTGTCACGATCAGCGTGGACATAGAAGGTATAATCCCCTGCTTTTTTAATGACTAGCGTACCGGTGAAAGACACATTTTCGGCTTTATTGGGTATATCGTCCAAACTAATGCTGTCACTGTAACCTTCTTTGGTTTTATTTTTGCCGTTATCAAGATAATCATATTTATACCGAAATTTTTGGCGTTGAGCGTTGCTGTCGGAATCCTCCGTTTTATTGTACTGTCCCCTATCGTTACCGACCTCCACTTCCTCCGGGTCAGGATGTTCTGCTGGCGTTGCTTCTTTACATATTGAGCCCTGTGTAGGGTTAAATCCCTCGCAAAGGGGTATTGTGTGATTTATCAAGCCAGCCAGTGTCTTACCTAATTGGTCGGGGTATTTCTGCATATACTTGATAAAAGCCAGCATTTGCGCATCTGAATTACCCTTATCTTCAGAATCTGTTGTGGAGTCCTCCTGCTCACAGCTAGGGTCAATTTCTTTTTCAGGAGAAACAATAGGACTAACACTATGGCCAGGCGTTGGGCAAATAAGGTTAGCCAAATCTTTCACTGATGTGTTTGCATCAATAGCAGAGCCATCGCCAACGGATGACTTCGGCTTTAGACCAAATAAATTCTTTAGGTCAGGCAGCTTACCCAGTGCCTTATTAATGGTTGGTTTGAAGTCCTCCTTGAACTCACTGCTTAGACCTTTATGCAATTTATCCTGATTCAGTGCTCCCTGTGCCAGCGACCATAAAACCATTTGTGTCTTTTTAAAATAATAGTTTTTACCTTGTTCGATCGCACCGCTAGCCATGTCAGCCGCGTTTTCCAATGGCTGAGACACTTTGATCTTCTCAAATGTGATGCCATCGGTGCCAGGAGCCTGTATATTGTTAAACCCTTCAGGACAGATTGATGATGCCGAAGCTGAGAAGGTTTTCAGCATTATCTTTCCATCAAAAGAATAATAAAAACCCAGAACAGGCACCAAAAGTCCAGACTTTGGATCATAAACTTTTTCGGGTACAACGTAATAAGGTTGATCTTTATCTGAAAGCGAATTGGGAAGATGATAACAATCACTACAATAACCTAATGACTTTGACAGTGTCTCGGATCGATATTCCAACTTAAATCGCTGTTTAGTATCACTTGGGTTGCACTGAACCATCTCAACTTTATTAATGTATTGCACACACAAGCCACTGCTTTTGACTTGCAACTGGATTCCACGCTGATCTTGATGAATTAAATTAAATTGTTGGTTATCTTTTCCACTACATACGCCGTATTTTAGTATTCCCGACTCTACATCCACACAACCCGGATGTCCTTTATTCTGGAGAGAGAAAACTCGATTATTATTTTTAGATACTAGAAGGAATTTTTGAATACTCCGGCCTGGATCGCATTCAGCATGAACGATTTCTTTGTCAAGACGCATAAGCTCCAAGCATGAGTTACCATGTTCACTAATATCTGCTAACTTGATGGAGTAAGCAATTTCACCGATTGCCCATGGCATTTTTTCGCCATTTTTCAGCGTCTGAACAATAGCACT
>JASMLZ010000030.1 GCA_030748435.1 Gammaproteobacteria bacterium
CTTTGCCAATAAGTCTGTTGCCTTACAGCGTCTGCAAGGACGCTTTGCTGATCACGTATGCCCCGGTTGCCAGCAGCGCCAGTTAGCCTTTAGCCCACCGGTACCAGAAGTAGCCGCAGCGGAAATGCCAGCACCGGACCAGGATTTGCACAATACCTGAAACAACACCTAAGCACAGCTGCCTATTAACACCATCTGTCAATATAATCTAGTTGGTGTGCTAGGGTTTTGTTACAATACTGCCTTTGCCAATTGTAGTGGGACTACCATGAGTCAAGATTCAACCAATCAACAATGGGGCGGCCGTTTTAGCGAAGCCACCGATGCCTTTGTGGCCCGCTTTACCGCTTCTGTCGATTTTGATCAACGCATGTTCCGTCAGGACATCCAGGGCTCTGTAGCACACGCCAAGATGTTGTGTGCTGTGGGCGTGTTGACCACCACAGAGCGCGATGACATAGTGCGCGGACTAGAAGAAATTCGTATGCAAATCGAACGTGGCCAATTTCAGTGGTCGGTCGCTCTGGAAGATGTGCATATGAACATCGAAGCGGCCTTAACTGAAAAGATTGGTTTGGCTGGCAAGAAACTGCACACCGGTCGCTCCCGCAATGATCAGGTAGCCACCGATATTCGCCTCTACCTGCGTGACGAAATCGATTTTATTGCTACTGAGATCAGCCGTTTACAAACTGGCTTGATTACTTTGGCAGAACAGGAAAGTGAAACCATTATGCCGGGTTTCACCCACTTGCAAACCGCCCAACCGGTAACCTTTGGTCACCACCTTCTGGCTTGGAACGAAATGCTGCAGCGTGATTATGAGCGCCTGCTCGACTGTCGTAAGCGTATTAATATTTTGCCCCTGGGCTCTGCCGCCCTGGCTGGCACTACCTATCCTCTTGACCGCCATATGACCGCTGAACTGCTGGGCTTTGACCGCCCTTGCGAGAACTCCTTGGACGCGGTAAGTGATCGCGATTTCGCTATTGAGTTTTGTGCTGCTGCCAGCTTGGTATTGACGCATTTATCCCGTGCTTCAGAAGAGCTAATTCTATGGACGTCAGCCCAGTTTGATTTTATCAATCTGCCGGATCGTTTTTGCACTGGATCTTCCATTATGCCGCAGAAGAAAAACCCCGATGTGCCCGAGCTAGTGCGCGGCAAAACAGGCCGGGTGAACGGCAACCTGATCTCTCTGCTAACCTTGATGAAAGGCCAGCCTTTGGCCTACAACAAGGACAATCAAGAAGACAAAGAGCCACTATTTGACACTATTGATACAGTAAAAGGCTGTGTGCGGGCCTTTGCCGATATGGTACCAGCTCTACAACCAAAACGTGACAATATGCGCCGCGCTGCTTTGCAAGGCTTTGCTACTGCAACGGATTTGGCTGATTATCTGGTACGCAAAGGTTTACCATTTCGTGATGCCCACGAAGTGGTTGGCAAGTCAGTAGCTGCAGGCATCGCCAGTAACAAAGACCTCAGTGAAATGAGTCTGGCAGAGCTGCAAACCTTTAGTGATCTGATAAGCTCAGATGTATTTGATGTGCTCACTTTAGAAGGCTCAGTACAGGCGCGCGACCATATTGGTGGCACTGCTCCTGCACAAGTTCGCGCTGCCGCGCAACGAGCCCGCGAGATGATCAAGACACGCTAGTACACCAACCATATTATCTTGTCGAATTCAGTGAGAGGGTTTAGCGCTGTTGTGGTCTACTAGCCATCCAAACTGGAACAATCCAGTTCCTCCCGGGCAAATTGGGCCAACACTTGGCCCATTACCCGACCAAAGCTGGCCGCTTGTTCATCATCCTGGTGCCAAGTATTAGTTGGCCCATCATAGACAAAGCGCATGCCGCCAGCTGGGCTGGCTAGCCATAATTGCAATAGTGGCGCCTGACGACTCACAATCACCTGTACGCCAGACTCACAGGTGATTGTCATCAAGCCACCACTGGTGACAAAATCCAGGTCGGTTTCAGCAGCATCCAGAATTTCTTCCACTTTGACCATCAAATCATCAAGCTGGGCATGATATTGCGCTTCATTCATAGGTATTTCCAGGGGGCACTCAGTTATATAGGCAAGGCATTATAGCCTATTAGTGCCATCTTAACTTAGGCATTTAAAAAACCGTATAAGCGTTCCATACGCTGCGCTTTTTTTCGACCTATAACCAAAACTATGGGATAATTCAGACATTATTAATTTTGACTTAGTTGTTGTGGGTGCCCCGTGAAAAAGCTTGCTGCCATTCTCTTCTTATGCGCAGGCCTGATGGCTTGTGGTCAAACTGGCGAACTCTTCCTGCCCGATCAGGACAACTCACAACAAAGCTCGTAATATGATGGATAATTTTGAATACCGTGGCGACCAGCTGTTTGCTGAAGACATCCCGGTTAGTGCGATTGCCAATGAATTTGGCACACCTACTTATGTTTACTCCCGTGACACTCTGGAACGCAACTATCTGGCTTATGCGCAAGCCTTACAGGGGGGTAACCACCTCGTATGCTACGCTGTTAAGTCTAATTCCAATATGGCCGTATTAAATGTACTGGCACGCTTGGGTGCGGGTTTTGATATTGTGTCTGTGGGTGAATTAGAGCGCGTTTTGACGGCTGGTGCTGATGCCAGCAAAGTCGTCTTCTCCGGGGTTGGCAAACAAGCCCACGAAATGCGTCGCGCTTTGGAGGTCGGCGTACACTGCTTTAACATTGAATCTGAAGCAGAAATGGAACTCTTACAACAGGTCGCTGCTGGCATGGGCAAGGTCGCCCCTGTTTCCCTGCGCATTAATCCGGATGTTGATGCCGGTACACATCCATATATTTCTACCGGCCTAACTGAAAACAAGTTTGGCATTGGCATTAAGCAGGCCCCACAAGCCTATCAGCGAGCCCAACAACTACCCAACCTTGAAGTTGTTGGCGTTGACTGTCATATCGGTTCACAATTAACAGAAATTGCACCTTATCTTGATGCCCTAGACCGTTTATTGATATTAATTGACGAGCTGTCAGCATTAGGTATTCAGATAAAGCATTTGGATATCGGTGGTGGCCTGGGGGTAAATTATGCTGATGAAGAGCCCCTTGCTATTGGCGACTTTATTCAGCAAATCCAAGCTCATATTGGTGGCCGTGGCCTAGATTTAATTGTTGAACCTGGACGTTCCATTAGTGCTGATGCCGGCCTGATGCTGACTCAGGTTGAATATCTCAAGAGCAATGAGCACAAGCACTTTGCCATTGTTGACGGTGCCATGAATGATTTACTTCGTCCATCGTTATATAGTGCCTATCAGGATATTATCCCTGCTGATCTCAGCCAACCACGGGAAACCAGGTGTTTTGACATTGTTGGCCCCATTTGTGAAAGTGGTGATTTTCTCGGCAAGCAACGCCATTTAGCTATCGCAGCTGGCGACCTGCTGGCGGTATGTACAGCTGGCGCCTATGGATTTGCTATGGCTTCCAACTACAATACTCGGCCACGAGCAGCAGAAGTGATGGTCGACGGTGATCAAATACACCTTATCGGTAGACGCGAAAAGCTGTCTGATCTGTGGGCCAACGAACAGATGTTGCCAAAGGATTAAATAATGCAATTACGCTTCGCTAAAATGCACGGCCTCGGCAACGATTTTATGGTGATCGATATGATTACCCAGCGTGGCCAATTAAGCCCCGAGCAAATTCGGCAATTAAGTAACCGTCATACTGGTATCGGCTTTGATCAACTGCTGCTGGTTGAAACACCGCGTTCACCTGATGTCGATTTTCGCTATCGTATCTACAACGCTGATGGCAATGAAGTCGAGCACTGTGGCAATGGGGCCCGCTGTTTTGCCAAGTTTGTGCATAACCAGCGGTTGACCGGAAAGCGTGATATTGCTGTAGAAACAAATACCGGCAGGATTGTTTTGCATATGCACGACAACCATCAGGTGAGAGTGGATATGGGCGTTCCCGAATTTATTCCAGCCAAGATACCCTTTATTGCCCAACAGCAAGCTGACTGTTACCAAATCCAGCAGGATAGTCAAACCTACAGCATAGGTACTGTGTCTATGGGAAACCCCCACGGTGTGATCATTGTGGATGATGTTGAACAGGCACCAGTAGTACAATTGGGTAGCCAACTGACCCAACACGAGCGTTTTCCCCAACAGGCTAATATTGGTTTTATGCAAATTATTGATCGCCATACGCTTAAGTTGCGAGTATTTGAGCGTGGTGTGGGCGAAACTCTGGCTTGTGGAACAGGGGCTTGTGCAGCCGTAGCAAGTGGTATATTACAGGGCCTGCTGGCGGCTGATGTTCAGGTGCATTTACGCGGCGGCGATCTACAGATACAATGGCAAGGTATGGACCAGCCATTATATATGACCGGACCCGCTACTCATGTTTATGAAGGACAAATTCGCCTATGAAGCAGGCAGACTCCAAGGTCACCGGCCCAAGTGCGCTTTCCAGTGATGATATTCTCGTCTATTTACATGAACATCCTGAATTTCTGCAACAACATCCTGAAATACTTGAGCATCAGGCTCTGGACCACGCCTGTGGTGATGCTACGTCATTACTGGAACGCCAGATCAAAGTGCTGCGTCAACGCATTCAGGATTATGCCAACAAACTTTCTGAACTATTGCAGACGGCCCGTCGCAATGACGTGCAGTTTGACAAGACCAAGCGTCTGGTTACTGAACTTGGTGGCTGCCAAACGCTGACCCAAATGGTGGACGCTCTGCAACAGAGTTTTATTACCGAATTTCAGGCTGATACCGTCAAGCTGATAGTGCTGCAAGAAATTCAGGAACAACATCCAGATCTGATTGCCCTTGCATCAACCACCGAGCAGTACACTTTGCTGGCTCCTATGGCCGCAAAAACCTGGGCGTTTTGTAGTCCAGTTGCAGACTCACCATTAGCTGATATATTGGCCAATACGCCACAGCCCATGCAGTCCTGTGCCGTTTTGCCAATCCAGTATCAAGAACGGGCTCTTGGTTTGGTTGTTATTGCCAGTACTGCTAAAGACCACTATACAGAAGAACTCGACACCCTGTTCCTTAACCATGTAGCTGCAGTTTGCAGCAGAGTTCTAAGCCGTATCTGCGGCTAATCTGGATTCTAGTCGGGAAATCTGGGCCAGCGCCATGAACAAAGCTATTATGCCAGCTGATTTTGCCCAACCTGCCAAGGATTTTCTGGCTTATCTGCAACAAATACGTTTCTATTCTAGTCACACCACAGCAGCCTATAGGCGCGATCTAACCAAACTCGCTATTAGCGCTCAAACACGTGGCCTGCAAAACTGGCAGACAGTGCAAGCTGACACCGTTTATCAAGCCTTACAGGATGCGCGCCTAGCCGGCCTGAGTGCGAAAAGCTGTCAGCGCCTGCTCTCCAGTTGGCGCAGTTTTTTCCAGTACCAACAACGCCACAACCTGCGTCAGAACAATCCTGTAGCAGGTATTCAAGCACCCAAAGCCGAGAAAAAACTACCCAAACACCTAGACACTGAACAGATAAAACGATTGCTGGATCAGGCTTTTGACCCTTCTGATCCTCTACAGGTACGGGATCAAGCCATGCTTGAACTCACCTATTCCAGCGGCTTACGCTTAGCTGAACTGGCGAGCCTACAGGTCACAGATATCGATCTGCCGGACCAAACCCTGAGAGTGACCGGCAAGGGCAACAAAACTCGTCAGGTGCCTATGGGTAGCAAAGCCTGTCAGGCGCTAAACAACTGGCTTAAACAACGTCACCTGCTAATCAAAGGCCCTACTCAGGCACTATTTTTGAGCCAGCGCGGTCAAGCTATCACACCCCGCGCCATCCAGCAGCGTATGGATAAGGCGGCGACCAAACTTGGTGTTAAACTCCACCCCCATATGTTACGCCACAGCTTTGCCAGCCATATGTTACAATCCAGTGGCGACCTTAGAGCAGTACAGGAAATGCTCGGCCACGCAGATATCAGCACAACACAGGTGTACACTCACTTGGATTACCAGCATCTAGCACAAGTTTACGATCAGGCTCACCCCCGGGCCCACAAACAGGGTAAAGACGACACATGATAAAGGCCCTGACATTTGATCTTGATGATACTTTATGGGCGGTGAACCCGGTCATTGAGCGTGCCAACCAACGGCTTTTGGCGTGGCTGGAGCATCATGCCCCAGCCTTTGCCGAACGTTATGGTCTGGCTGGATTTAATCAATTAAGAGATGAAGTCCTCGCCCAAAAGCCATCGCTAGGACATGATATGACCCGCTTGCGACTGGCTTTATTAGAACTTGGGCTGCAACGCTGTGGCTATTCTGGTAGTAAGGCCAAAACCATCGCCGAGGCAGGCTTTGCCGAGTATTTTGCCGCTCGCAATGAGGTCAATTTCTATCCTCATGCCATTAGCCAGCTACAAAAACTTAAGCCAAACTATATGCTTGGTGCACTGACCAATGGCAACGCCGACTTGCACTTGGTAGGGCTGGGCCAACTGTTTGATTTTGGACTTAACGCCGCCCAAGTTGGAGTACCCAAGCCAGCCCCGGATATGTTTGTGCAAGCCCTCAAGCATATGCAACTGCAACCCCAGGCGGTGATCCATATTGGCGATCATCCGGAAGCTGATATTATGGGTGCGCAGAATATGGGCATGCATACCATTTGGGTAAATTTGCAGCAGCAGATCTGGCCGGCATCCCAAACACCAGCCAGTGCTGAAATCAATGACCTTGGCCATCTTGCCGATACCATAAAACGCATTCATAAGGACGTTAACCAATGAACGATGAGCATCCTTTTGCACAATACGTACGCATTCTTGGTAAAGGCAAACGCGGTAGTCGAGACTTAACCCAGGCGGAAGCTTATACAGCCATGTCTATGGTGCTGTCTAATGATGTTGAAGCCGAACAGGTGGGTGCTTTTCTAATGCTAATGCGCCACAAGGAGGAAAGCGCCAGTGAGTTGGCGGGTTTTGTGCAAGCGGTGCGCCAACACAATGGTTTTTCCAGCAGTCCACTAACGACCTCCCGTGTTGATTTAGACTGGTCTACCTATGCCGGAAAAAAACGTCACCAAGCCTGGTTTTTACTAGCTGCATTACTAGTAGCACAACAGGGTTATAAAGTATTTATGCATGGCGCCAGAGGCCATACACCGGGGCGTGTGTATAGCGAGGACCTGCTGCATGAATTGGGCTTTAAGGCGGCCAGAGACTGGTCAGATGCTGACCAGCAGTTGCAACACCATAACTTCTGCTTTATGAGCCTGCGCCAACTTAGTCCAGAACTCGATAAACTGATCAACTTACGTCGCATTCTAGGCCTGCGTTCTCCTGTGCATACCCTCACACGCCTGCTTAATCCGACTCAGGCAAAGCACACCATCGATGGTGTCTTTCACCCTGCCTACGGGCCTTTGCACCAGCACACTGCCAACTTACTCAAACAACCACGCAGCCTGACTATTCGTGGCGATGGCGGTGAAGCGGAAATCCGCCCGGATGCTGATTGCGATCTACAATGGGCCGATGAGTATCAGCATGCCAGCCAACCTTGGCCACGTCTGTTGCATCAGCGTTTGCCAGCACCCGATCAGCTCAGTGCTGCTCATCTTAGAGAAGTCTGGCAAGGCACTCAGCAAGACGCCTATGGTGAAGCCGCGATTATTAGTACCACTGGTGCCATTATCCTCCTGCTTAAACAGGCAGAAGAGCGTGAACAAGCGCTGGCTATGGCTTACGACTGGTGGCATAACAGACAATCTTCATTATAATATATGGTTATATTATTTTATTCTTTTATAACTTTTAAAAAATATTGTCCTCAGCTCGCAATTCGATTAGTATTCCGGGGCTTTCAGCCTGTAAAATAGGCAGGAAACCCTTTTAGACAGCTAAAGCTTATGAATAAAGTTATTTATCCAGGCACTTTTGACCCCATTACTAACGGTCATATAGACCTGATTGAACGTGCTTCACGACTGTTTGACGAAGTCGTGGTTGCTGTAGCGGCCAGCCCCAAGAAAAAACCTATGCTGGAACTTAAAACAAGGGTTGATTTGACCCGGGTCATTACGGAATCATTAGGTAACGTTAAAGTGATCGGGTTTGATGGCCTGTTGACAGATTTGTTAAAGCATCAGGATGCCAATATCATTTTGCGTGGTCTGCGCGCCGTCTCTGATTTTGAATATGAATTTCAGATGGCCAACATGAACCGCGTATTAGCACCTGAAGTAGAGAGCATGTTTCTAACCCCTGCGGAGAAACATTCGTTTATTTCTTCTACTCTGGTGCGAGAAGTCGCTTTACTGAATGGCGATATCTCAAAATTTGTGCATCCTATTGTAGCTCAAGCCATGCAACAGCATTTGGGCAGTTAAGCCTGCCAGAACATTGCAATACGAGGAAGACCAGATGTCTCTTATTATCACCGACGACTGCATCAACTGTGACGTTTGTGAACCCGAATGCCCCAATGAGGCCATCACTCCGGGGGAAGAAATTTATGAAATCGACCCAGACATGTGCACTGAGTGTGTCGGCCACTACGACGAGCCTCAGTGTGTGGAAGTGTGCCCTGTTGACTGTATTCCAAAGGATCCTGACAACGTAGAGTCAGAAGATCAATTGATGGAAAAGTATATCAAGCTAACTGCCGCCTAAATATCAGGCTGCAACAAACAACACAAAAAAGGAATCAGAAAGTTATATCTGGTTCCTTTTTTTTTGACCTGACACCTGACTCTAGCAGACATTTGGGCGTATGCTGATAAGGCAACGTAATTTCTGAAAAATGCCAAGGTGGAGCTTATTATGGAAATACAGCAGCTACAACAATTGATACAACAACTGCACAGGGAACTGGCCAAGCATCAAATTGACAATGCCCAAATACAGGCTCAACTACAAACCCTGATGCAAACCATCGACAAGCAAATAAATAACGCAGCACCGCTAAGCCAGCCAGGAGATGAGCTTAGCGATCTTGCCATCGAACTGGAAACAGAGTTTCCCCGTCTTAGTAGCATCGTAAGAGAAATTACCGACCAATTAAGCAAACTAGGAATCTAGTAGCCGGCTTACTTGGGGTTCATGACCGGGGCTGACGGTGAGCAAACTATTGGGCGCCACTTCGTGCCAATTGGCCAAATCACAGGCATAGGGCTCCGAAACCACAACCTGCCCTTGGCCGTGTTGACTCCAATACAAACCTGGTGGCTGCTTACGCGTAGCATAACGCATGGCCCACAAGCTATTGCCATCACTTATAGCAGCGGTTAAGCGTATATTGATGTGGCCCGTGCTAGTGACCAAAGACTCTATGTTTTGGATGGTCACTTGTGCTGCCTTTAGGGGATTGTCGGCAAAGCCATTGCTTAGTAAATGCAAAAATATCAACTCACTATCCGTAGTGCCATAGCGTTGCTGATAATACTGATCGGACAACTGATTCTCCAATTGCCGCCGCAGTTCAGGGTAGTGTGAAATCTGTCCATTATGCATAAACATCCACTTACCACAGCTAAAAGGATGGCAATTAGCGCGGGTGGTTTCCGTACCAGTCGAAGCTCTTACATGGGCAAAAAAGAGTCTGGATTGCACCTGATAAGTAAGACTTTGCAGATTACGATTATTCCAGGCTGGCATGGTCTCTCGCAATAACCCTGGCTGTGGGCGCTGGTCGTACCAGCCAATACCAAAGCCATCACCATTGGTAATGGTTTTGCCCTCTGCTGCATGCAGGCTTTGCTCTACCAGAGAGTGATCCGGCTCTGTTACTAACTCTTGCAAGTATATTTGTGGCCCTGTATAGGCGACCCAACGACACATTTTCTAGTATCCTGATAATAGTGTTTATTGTAAATTAAAGAGCCATAATGGCATGCATCATACTAAGGGCAATCTGGCAAAATCCGTCACGGCACTGACCAATTGATTCATTTCTCAGACCTTCCTGCGCAACTGATAATCCTTCTGCAATCAGCATAGGCTGTGTAATTTAACGCTGGCAATAGCGGCAATAAACGGTAGAACGCTGCCCCAAACGCACCTCTTTTAATGCCTCACCACAGCTGCGGCAAGGTTTATGGGCACGACCATAGACTCGCAACTGTTGCTTAAAGTAGCCAGGATTACCATCACTATCAACAAAGTTGCGCAAGGTGGTGCCCCCTTGTGTAATGGCATCAGTTAGCACCTGTTTAATGGCCTCTACCAGCTTGGCAAGCCGCTGCCTACTAACGCGCCCAGCTTGGCGGTTGGGGTTTATGCCAGCCATATACAAGGCTTCATTGGCATAGATATTACCGACACCAACTACCTTTTTACTATCCATAATCAGTGTCTTGATAGGCTGTTTCTTACCTTTACAGGCAGCATGCAAGACATCAACATTAAAAGCCTCGGTTAAGGGTTCTGGGCCCAAATTAGCTAATAGTGCATGATCTTCCAGAGGGAACGGCTGCCACAACAGGCTGCCAAAGCGTCGAGGGTCACGATAGCGCACCAGACAAGCGCTAAAACAAAGGTCAAAATGATCGTGGTAAGCTGGTGGCTCATCTTGGGTAACAATACGCATGCTGCCAGTCATACCCAGGTGGCCAATTAACCCGCCAAGGTCAAAATACATCAGAATATATTTGCCCCGCCTTACTACCTTGTGCAGTCTCTGACCAGCCACCAAATGATTGATATCATCAGGGATAGGCCAGCGCAGGCGGTGATCGCGCACCGTCACCTGCTGCAGAATCTGGCCCGTAATATGGGGAGCAATACCAACACAAGTGGTTTCGACTTCAGGCAATTCCGGCATTATCAGTCCTGCGCAAACAATCAAGCGTTTTTGCATTCACCTGCAGAGTGAATGGAATAGTTGGCCATTTTAATTGTATCTCAACATCTTGCGCAAGATATAAGCGATCAGTTGAGGTTTTAGGTTAATGCCCATACGGATATTATTGCTGTCGCCGAACACTTTCTCAAACGCGGCCGCCGCCGTGTTCCCGTGGTTGCAGATGGCGTGCTCGTTGGTCAGTTAAGTCACAAGGATATTTTGCATGCGGTTAATGACTTTGTTGCCAACAATTGACCACTACCCACAGAGGATATCAGCTAACTACCTTTCTTATATGGAAAATTAAGGCTAGTGATTACTCACTATCAAAGACTTAAACAAGCATAATAAAGCACAATTATTGGCCAAATTTGCTGCTTTTTATGCTATGGTTATGAGCAATCAAATTTGACCACTAGCAATCCATGTCACGGCTGTTCAACAAACATATTATTGTCGCTATTAGTGGCGGTATTGCCGCTTATAAAAGTGCCGAACTGGTGCGTCTGCTCAAGACTGCCGGAGCCCAGGTAGAAGTAGTAATGACCCGGGGTGCGATCGAGTTTATCACTCCCCTTACGCTACAAGCCTTGTCTGGCAATCCGGTACACCAACACCTGCTGGACCCTGCAGCCGAAGCCGGTATGGGCCATATTCAACTGGCCCGTTGGGCGGATGCTATTCTGGTTGCTCCCTGCACGGCACAAGTCATGGCCCGTCTGGCACAGGGGCAGGCGGATGATCTATTAAGCACCTTGTGTCTGGCAACACAGGCCCCCGTACTCTTGGCCCCGGCCATGAATCAAGCCATGTGGAACGACCCGGCCACCCAAGCCAACGCCCAGCTACTGATAGAACGCGGGCTTACCCTACTGGGGCCAGATGTTGGTGAGCAGGCCTGCGGTGATGTGGGGCCCGGTCGTATGCTGGAGCCAGGGCAACTGGTGATAGAACTGGAGCAGATATTCAGCAGCCACGCCTGGCAGGGTCGTAAAGTGGTTATTACGGCTGGACCCACTCGCGAAGCGATCGATCCGGTACGCTATCTCAGCAATCACAGTTCCGGCAAGATGGGTTATGCTTTGGCCCAAGCGGCTGTGGAAGCCGGCGCACAAGTTCATCTAATCAGCGGCCCTACTAACCTGCCAACACCAATAGATCTGCAGTGCACGCAAGTACAGAGTGCGCGGGATATGCTAAGTGCTTGTCAAAACGCCTGTCAGGACGCAGATATATTTATCGCCAGCGCTGCCGTCGCCGACTATCGCCCGGCAGAGAAGGCCGAACAAAAAATAAAAAAGACCGGAGCCAAATCAGGCTTCAGTCTGGAATTGGTACAAAATCCGGATATTTTAGCCACCATAGCTGCTGATTTCCCCCGCTTAACCTGTGTTGGCTTTGCCGCAGAAACACAACAACTGGTAGCCCATGCGCAAGCCAAGTTAAAGCGTAAGCAGGTCGCCATGATTATTGCTAATGATGTTTCCGAACCTGGTATCGGCTTTAACAGTGATGAAAATCAGGTCTGTCTGGTCACCGCCGAAGGTGCTAAACAGCTGCCACGTTTACCCAAAACCCAACTGGCTCGCCAGTTAATTAACCATATTGCCCAATTGGACAAGTAATCTTATGCCTCAATTACCCCAACTCGAAGTCAAAATCATGGATTCCCGCCTTGGTGGCGAATGGCCTCTACCCGCTTACGCTACGCCAGGCTCGGCTGGCATGGACCTGCGCGCCTGTATTGCCGCACCCTTGCAGTTAGAGCCCGGGCAGACCGAACTCCTGCCAACAGGCATGGCCATACATGTTGGCGACCCAGGCCTGTGCGCCATGTTGCTACCGCGCTCTGGCCTAGGGCACAAACACGGTGTGGTACTGGGTAATCTGGTAGGCCTGATAGACTCCGATTATCAGGGCCAATTGATGGTTTCCTGCTGGAATCGGGGTAACACCAGCTTTACCGTAGAACCAGGCGAGCGGATTGCCCAAATGGTGGTGGTTCCCGTGGTTCAGGCGCAATTGAAAATCGTCGAGGAATTTAATGTCAGTGAACGCGGTACCGGTGGTTTTGGCCACTCAGGGCGTCAGTAAATTAAGGAGTAACAACATGGAAAGTTATCGCTACCCTTGTCCGGCTGATGTGCCGGCAGAAATATTTCGTGCCTATGATATCCGTGGCATTGTTGACCAACAACTGGATGCAGCCATGCTCTATCATCTGGGCTTGGCCGTGGGCACCAAAATTCGCCGCCTCGGAGAAGCTAGTGCTGCCGTGGGCGCAGATGGTCGCCTGTCCAGCCCCCGTTTAAGCCAAGCGCTGATGGCGGGCCTGGCAGACGCAGGCTGTGATGTGATTGATGTGGGTGCTGTACCTACCCCCGTGCTATATTTTGCCACTAAAACACTGGCGACCACTTCTGGCATTATGCTCACTGGTAGTCATAACCCCAGTAATTACAATGGGGCTAAAATGGTCGTAGCAGGGACAACTCTGGCTAATGATGATATTACCGACTTGTACCAGTGTATCCTGGCCCAGGACTATGAACGCGGTGCAGGCAGCATCCGTGAGCACAGTATTATTGCTGATTACCAACAAGTGATTGTTGATGATCTGCAATTGCGCCAACCTCTTAAGGTAGTTTTGGATGCCGGTAACGGCATTGCCGGTGCGGTAGCTCCACAGTTATTCCGCGCTCTGGGTTGTGAAGTAATTGAACTCTTCTGCGAAGTCGATGGCAACTTCCCTAATCACCATCCTGACCCGGGCAAGCCCAGCAATCTGGTCGACCTAAAAGCAGCAGTAACGGCCCACCAAGCTGATCTTGGCCTGGCCTTTGATGGTGATGGTGATCGTGTTGGGGTTATTACCCCGCAGCAGCAAATGATCTATCCGGACAAGCTATTAATGCTGTTTGCCGAAGATGTTATCAACCGCAATCCGGGAGCAGAAATTATCTATGATGTGAAATGCACACGTTTACTGCAACCACTAATTGAGCAGCTTGGTGGTGTGGGCACCATGTGGAAAACGGGCCACTCGCTGATTAAGAGCAAAATGCAGACAACGGGTGCCTTATTAGCCGGTGAAATGAGCGGTCATATATTCTTTAAGGAACGCTGGTATGGTTTTGATGATGGTCTCTACAGTGCCGCCCGTTTATGCGAAATTGTGGCCGCCAGTGAGCTTGATGCGGACGCAATTTTTGCTCACTACCCAGAAGACAAGAGTACACCGGAAATCAACATTGCCGTAGCCGAGGCAGACAAGTTTGACATAGTAGAACGTTTGCAGAACTGGCCCTATGCCGATGGGCAGGTATCCACTATTGATGGACTAAGGGTTGATTTTGCTGATGGCTGGGGTTTAGTGCGCGCATCCAACACCACGCCGTTACTGGTATTGCGTTTTGAAGGTGAAAATGATGCCGCTTTGGCGCGCATACGAGACCAATTCCAAACGCATTTACATAGCGTTAGCAGTAATCTGACTATTCCGGGATAAAGCATGGTATTAGATAGAAAAGCAGCCATTAATGTGGCACAGGTGTTGAGTGAGGCACTACCCTATATTCAACGCTATATTGGCAAAACCATTGTCGTTAAATACGGCGGTAACGCCATGATTGATGAAGACCTCAAGCAAAGCTTTGCCCGTGATGTGGTGATGATGAAGCTGGTTGGCATCAATCCTGTGGTTGTCCATGGTGGCGGGCCACAAATTGGCAATCTTCTGTCACGCCTGAATATTGAGTCTCACTTTGTTAATGGCATGCGGGTTACGGACACCCAAACCATGGACGTAGTAGAGATGGTTCTGGGCGGTTCGGTGAACAAGGAAATCGTCAACCTGATCAACCAGCACGGGGGTAAAGCCATTGGCCTTACTGGCAAGGACGGCAAGTTGATTCAGGCTAGCAAACTGGTTGTCAATCACAAGACCCCTGATATGGAAGCGTCGGAAATTATCGATATAGGCCATGTCGGCGAAGTAAAGAGCGTTAATACCGACGTTATCAATATGCTTTGTGGGAGTGATTTTATACCCGTCATTGCGCCAATAGGCGTTGATGAACAGGGCCATGCATATAATATCAATGCTGATCTGGTGGCTGGCAAGGTAGCCGAAGTATTACAGGCGGAAAAGCTTATGCTATTAACCAACACCGCTGGTTTACTCGACAAAGAAGGCCATCTGCTCACCGGACTTTCTACTGAACAAGTAGACCAGCTGATTGCCGACGGCACTATCTACGGCGGCATGTTACCTAAAATCGGCTGTGCTCTGGAAGCAGTGAAAGGTGGCGTTAAACGGGCTCATATTATCGATGGCCGGGTAGCCCATGCTACTTTGCTGGAAATCTTTACTGATACGGGTGTCGGCACCCTTATTACCAACCCTTAAGCCTTCCGGAATAGAAGAACCAAATGACTGAAGCAAAAATATCCCGCCGCGAGCAAATTCTGCAAACCCTGATGAAAATGCTGCAGGAACAATCTTTGAACCGCATCACCACCTCGGCCCTGGCCCGGGAAGTGGGCGTTTCAGAAGCCGCCCTGTATCGTCACTTTGCCAGCAAAGCCAAAATATTTGAGGGACTTATCGATTTTATTGAAGACACATTGTTTGCCCGCACCAAGCTCATTCAACAACAGGAGTTACCTGCCTTGGCTCAGTGCCAACAAATGCTGACTCTATTGCTGACTCTGGTGGAACGTAATCCCGGCCTGTGCCGCTTGCTAACAGGCGAAGCCTTATTGGGTGAGAAAGAGCGCCTGACTAACCGTATTAATCAACTATTTGACAAGCTGGAAACCCAGTTAAAACAAACGCTTAGAGAAGCCGAATTGCGCACCGGGCAGCGCACCAGTGATACCCCCAGCACCTGCGCCAATCTACTTATGGCCGCCGCAGAAGGGCGTATTCGCCAGTTTAGCCGCAGTGGCTTTCGCCATAAGCCCACCCTTGCTTGGGAAGATCAGTGGCAACTGCTTAGCGCCCAGATTATGCGGCCTTAAGCAGGCCGACTAGTCACCCTATATGCCATAGGCCTGACGATAAGCAAGCATGGCCTCAACCTCAGCTTGCATATCATCCTGCTCCTGCAGGTAGACTAGCAAATCATTAAAACTGATAATGCTGACCACCTGCATATTGTAGTCACGTTCTACTTCCTGGATAGCCGACAGCTCGCCTTGGCCTCTTTCCATGCGATTGACTGCAATCAGCGTGCCCACAGGGTTAGCTCCAGCCGCCTCAATTAATGCCATAACTTCACGGATAGCTGTGCCGGCAGTAATGACATCATCAATAATAACCACATCGCCAGTTAGCTCGGCACCGACCAAATTACCACCTTCACCATGGGTTTTGGCTTCTTTACGGTTAAAGACATAAGGAATATCACGCTGATGGTGTTCATACAAGGCAACAGCCGTAGTGGTTGCCAGTGGAATACCTTTGTATGCCGGGCCCAACAACAGGTCACATGACAAACCGGAAGCCTGCAATGCCTGTGCATAATAGCGCCCCAGCTTGGCCAAGGCTTCACCCGTATTGAACAGGCCGGCATTAAAGAAATAGGGGCTGACACGACCACTTTTTAGGGTAAATTCGCCAAATTTCAGCACGCCTCGTGCCATAGCAAATTCAATAAACTCCCGTTGATAATCCTGCATAACGCCTCCACCAATAAATCTACTCAAAATCGGCGCACAGTATACACCAAGAAGCAAAAAAAATGCGCCAATTGCCACTTATCAACGATAGTTATATGGGCGTTGTTCAGAGTCCATGTTATAATTCCGCGAAATAATAATGACACTCATAATGTATGCCAACCGGCATGCATAAATACTGACATCGCGTGAGCGACGAATAGATTTACCAAATGCGAATCATTACTTTAAATGTTGAAGGCCTGCGACAAGCGGCCGAACGTGGCTTCTTCCAATGGCTGGAGCAGCAGGAAGCAGATGTTGTGTGTCTGCAGGACCTGCGCGAAAAAGATTATCAACTGGATGAACCAGCCCTGCGTCCAGATGGCTGGCATGCTTATTTCTTTGATGCCTTCGAAGATGGCTATAGTGGTACTGCCATCTACTGCCGTCATCAACCAAAAGCCATTATGACCGGTATGGGTTTTCCCGGCTGTGACTTCGAAGGCCGCTTTATTCAGGCTGATTTCGAAAAAATCAGTGTCGCTTCCATGTTAGTGCCATCCGGTTTGGGAAGCCAAGAAAAGCAAGACAGCAAAAATGAATTTATGGAACAGTTTAATGCTCACCTGCGTAAAACCCTGCGTAAGCGGCGTGAATTTATTTTCTGTGGCACCATAAATACCGCCCACAAGCCAGCCGACCTGTCAGGCTGGTATGTTAACCAGAAAAATTCAGGCTTTTTGCCAGAAGAACGGGAAGCACTGGACGAAATATTCTATCAGTTGGATTTCTGTGATGCCTTTCGTCAGGTTAACCACAATGAACGTCAGTTTACCTGGTGGCCAGACTACAATCGTGCCTACAAATTAAATGAAGGTGCCCGCTTGGATTACCAAATCACAACTCCCGGCTTGCGCCGCTTTGTACGTAGCGCGCGCATCTATCGGGAAGAGCGTTTTAGCAGCCACGCACCACTGATCATTGACTACAGTTGCGATCTATAACTTAACTGCAAACAAAATAAAAAGGGGCTGAACACAGTGTCAGCCCCTTTTTTATATCCTTCAGGCCTGCAAAGCCGCACTCTGCAATTCACACAACTCAGCTATACCCTTGCGGGCCAGCACCAGCATGGCATCCATTTGCTCCTGTGTATAAGGTGATCCTTCGGCTGTGCCCTGCACTTCGATAAAACCACCATCATTGGTCATCACCACATTCATATCGGTTTCGGCACTGGAATCTTCATCGTAGTCCAAGTCCAATACCGCCTCATCCTTATAAATACCCACAGAAATCGCCGCAATCTGACGCTTTAAAGGATTGCCTTTCATGGCCCCATGTTTGTCTTTCTTAAGCTCATTAATAGCATCTACCATGGCTACATAGGCACCAGTAATAGAAGCTGTGCGCGTGCCACCGTCGGCCTGAATAACATCACAGTCCAGAGTAATGGTATTTTCGCCAAGCTTATTTAAGTCCAGAGCAGCACGTAAAGAGCGGCCAATTAAACGTTGAATCTCCAGAGTTCGTCCACCCTGCTTGCCACGTGCTGCTTCACGCCCCATACGCGAGCCTGTCGACCTTGGCAACATACCATACTCAGCCGTCAACCAACCACTGCCGGAACCGCGCAAAAAGCGCGGCACACCACGCTCCACGCTAGCCGTACACAATACCTTGGTATCACCAAATTCAACCAACACAGAGCCTTCAGCATGTTTGGTATAGTTACGTGTAATGGTTACCTGACGCAGTTGGTCCGGTTGGCGACCACTTGGGCGTTGAAAGTCCAATTGCAGATTCTTCAACTGGTCAGAAAGGGAGGGGGGCATAATTTTCCTTATAAAAACATATCTAGGCCATCTGTTCTGGTACCATCATACAGGATAGAATGACGCCCAGAGAAGCCGTTAAAACCCCTATTTTAATCGAGTTGGACCAAGATGACACGCAGCATGACCGCTTTTGCCCGCCAAGAGCAAGTACTTGACACAGGCACCCTTAGTTGGGAGCTTCGTTCCGTTAACCAGCGCTATCTGGAGCCCCACTTGCGGCTGCCGGACCAGTTTCGCGCACTGGAACCAAAACTGCGTGACCTGTTACGTAACGGCCTGACGCGAGGCAAGGTTGAATGCCACCTGCGCTGGCACCCAGCCAACCAAGACAGCCACTTACAGGTCAATACGGAGCTGGTGCAACAATTAAATACTGCCAGTGACCAGATCAATGCCATCGTCGGCCCCACCCGTCAGTACAGTGCGCTGGAGATACTGCAGTGGCCAGGTGTTCTGGCTGAGCAAAGCGTCGATTTGGCCGGTTTACAACAAGCCGCCTTAGGGCTATTTAAGACCAGTATAAAGGAACTTATTGAGCATCGTGAACGCGAAGGCCAAGCCTTAAAAGAGTTGATTGAGCAACGTCTGACAGCTATTTTAAGCATCGTCAATCAAGTACAGGAGCAATTGCCCATTATCCTTGCCAACCAACGCCAACATCTGCATGACAAGCTGGCAGAGCTAAGTACCGATCTGGACCCACAACGTTTAGAGCAGGAAATAGTATTGTTAGCTAACAAGGCCGACGTGGCCGAGGAACTGGACCGCCTGACTACCCATGTGCAAGAAGTCCGCCACACCCTGCAGCAACAGCAGGCCATTGGCCGCCGCCTGGACTTTCTGATGCAGGAACTAAACCGCGAAGCTAATACCCTGTCGTCCAAATCTATTGTTGCCGACACCACCCTCAATGCCGTGGAACTAAAGGTCCTGATTGAGCAGATGCGCGAGCAGGTGCAAAATATTGAGTAATGCTTACAAAGGCAAAGCAGTAGTGTATTTTTTCTGGCGCAAAACCAAATTAGTGGTAGACGATCGCACAATCCCCTGACGCAGCAGATTTTGCATTATAAATTTATCCAGACTCTCTGTATCTGTTTCAATAACCTTAAGTACATAGTCATTGGACCCAGTAATAGATGAGCACTCGATTATTTGTTCCTGAGTCTCGACAAAATGGTCCAGTGCGGCAATGGTTTGTTCGCGGTGATCAAGCAAGGCTATATGCACATACGCCATAGCTTTTAGTCCCAGATTTTTTGGATTGAGCATAGCCACATAGCCATCGATCATGCCAGCTTCTTCAAGTTTTTTAACACGGCGCCAGCAGGGTGAGTTGGATAAATTGACCTGTTCCGCCAACTCCTGATTGCTAACTTTGCCATCCGCCTGCAGCACTCGAAGAATACTGCGATCATAATGATCTATTTCTATCATGGGGAATAAATTCCTATATTTACTTTATATGAGGTATATATTGCCTATTATGGCTAACTTATCATAATTTTTGCAAATTAATTTCGCTTAAAATTGGTGATAATAACCTATAAAATAAGACTAACAAAGTAGGTTATATGAGTAAACGCAGTAACTACATTGCCAAGACACCTGATCACAAGGGTGTTATTAATTACACCGAACATGAGCACGCCATCTGGCGTGATCTCTATACTCAACAGTTTGAAAGTACTGCAAAATATGCCGCTAGTAGTTATCTGGCAGGGCAAGCTTTACTGCCGATGAGTGAGCAATGCATCCCCAAGTGCCATGAGATTACTGAGTGCTTAATGCCACTAACGGGTTGGAGTGTAACACCAGTTCCGGCCTTAATTGGCTTTGCTGAATTCTTTCAGATGCTGTCCAAAAAAACCTTTCCTGCGGCCTCGTTTATTCGCTCTAGAGAAGACTTTGACTATGTTGAAGAGCCTGATATTTTTCATGAAATATTTGGTCATACTCCACTGTTAACCGATCCTGGTTTTGCGCATTTCTCTGCCAGAATTGGCGACATTGGGTCGCAAATTGCGCCGGCCGATTACAGTTGGTTAATTCGCCTGTATTGGTTCACTATTGAATTTGGCCTAAGCAAACAAGACAATGGCTACAAGGCACTGGGCTCAGGCCTGACATCATCACCAACAGAGCTTATTTACAGTGTCAGTAGCACAGTGCCAGAAAGACGCGAATTCAACGTAATGGATATCTTACGCACGCCATACCGCATAGATATTCATCAGCCAATCTATTATGTTATCGACAACATTAATGATCTTTTTCAAGCTGCAGAACGTGACCTGCTAGGCGATATAAAACGAGCCCAGTCCCTCGGATTATTTGAGCCAACCTACACAACGGCTTGCCAAGCGTAAGCCACCATTACCTGTACAGGATAAACACTATGACCGATACCCCAGTATGTGATTTAAGCAACCGAGACTGTGAACCTTGTCAGGGTGGCATGGCAGCACTAGGCGCCGCAGAGGCTAAATCCATGTTATCTGAACTGCACCAGGATTGGACGCTATCTGCAGACGACAAACAGATTACACGAAAATTTACCTTTAAGGGCTTCGCCAAAGCTGTACAAATGGCAAACCTGATTGCCTGGCTGGGTGACCGTCAGGGCCACCACCCGGATATTGCCTTTGGTTGGGGTTACTGCTCAGTAACCTACACCACCCATGAGATTGATGGTCTGTCTGATAATGATTTTATCTGCGCCGCCAAACTGGACCAGATCATCGACGCCAACTGAGCTGTTAGACGCTAGGGGCGTGCGGGTTAGCGCTAATAAATGCGGACTATGCAAGTCTGTAAGAAAAAATGGTCTTGATGGTTGGGAACAAATCCAGCAGACGATACCAATAGAACTAATATAGTGGTAAGCGCCCCCGTGCCAAATAAAACCATCAGATTTGGCAAACCCACCAAGGGCTTCGATTTCCATAGCTTAACTGGCTTCACTGCTGTCTAAAGCATGACTATTGGGGTTGATCCACTGAGCTAATTGATTGGCCATAAAACGGCGACCAAGAAATGCTTACCATCATTAGCCTGAGCAACAAGCTTAGTCGCTTTAAGGCCACTCTGCAAAATGGCTACTATTACGCTGGCTAACACAATAAGGCGAATTGTTCAGGCCTCCCTTAACGCGTATGATGTCGCCATCAGCCAACCTAAGCAATCACTATAGCAGTTATGAATATCTTTCTGTATCTAGTCGTTTTAATGACCTGGGGTACCACCTGGTATGGCGTATCCTTGCAGGTGCATAGCGATGTTCCCACCACTATTTCTGTGGCTTGGCGTTTTTTGTTGGCTGCGGCTGTGTTGTTTATCTGGATCATCGTTAGAGGAAAGCCTCTGCGCTTTCCTCTGGCCTATCATCGCAACTGGCTTATCATTGGGTTGTTCTTGTTTTGCCTGAATTATATAAGCGTTTATCAAGGCAGCCTGTATTTACCTTCCGGTCTGGTGGCATTGGTATTTTCTACCATTACCATCTTTACCATCTTTAATGGTGCACTATTATTTAATAAGCCCATTGTGGCACGCACCATGGTTGGCAGCATTATTGGTGTAACTGGTTTGGCAGTGGTTTTTGCAGCTGAATTATGGCGTCTCGACATCAAGCAATCTTTGGCTTGGGATACGCCTATCTTAGCTGGCTTAATGTGGTCATTATTAGCCACTTTTATCGCCTCTTTGGGTATGCTCACCTCCGGCAAAATTCAAGCCCGCAAAGTCCCCTTATTACAAAGTAATGCTTACAGCATGTTATATGGCTCATTAATGACCTTGTTGATTGCCTATAGCATGGGTGAGCAGGTGGCTTTTGACACCAGCCTGTCTTATACGGGCTCGTTGCTGTTTTTGGCTATTTCCGGTTCCGTAATTGGTTTTGGGGCCTACCTAAAACTGCTCAACAATATAGGTGCTGACAAGGCCGCCTATGCCAACGTCTTCACCCCCATCACGGCACTCACCATTTCGGCTCTGTTAGAAGATTATACCTGGACCTTAAGCAATGTCCTTGGTGTAATGCTTATTATCGTGGGCAATATCGTGGTAGTGTACAAGCAAATCCCAGCAACCAAACCATAATATGACCAGTTTTATACAACCTGTGGTGGCCTTTCTCAACCAACTAATACAAACCTGGGGTGACATGGTTATTACCTACCCCAGGCGCGCGCTTGCACTCGTGCTGTTAGGCTCACTTATGGCTGCCAGCCAGCTATGGTTTATACAATTTGACGCCAGTGTCGAAGGTTATCTGGAAAAGGACGACCCCGCCATCACTGAACTGGTAGCAGCACGTCAGGAGTTTGGCCATGGGGAGATGATTCTGGTCACCATGCAGGCCGATGACCTGTTTGCTGCACAGCAACTGCAAGCACTGCAACAACTGCACCAGCAACTGGAACAGGAAGTGCCCTGGTTAGATAGTGTAACCAGCCTGATCAATGCCCGCGTGCTAGCCGCTGAGGCGGACACCCTGTTAATCAATAAACTGCTGCAACCCTTCCCGCAGACCCAGGCTGAGCGTGATGCCATGCGCAGTGAAGCCTTAAGTAATCCCCTCTATCGTAACCTGCTTATTTCTGCCGACGGTCGTTTTACCACCCTCGCTATAAAACCTCTGGCGTATATTGCCAATATCGATACCAGCACCATGGACAGTCTGGATGAGCTTGATCTGGAAGATGATTTTGATATTGCCAGTAGCGACTACGAAGAGGCTGATACTCTGCTTGCTGGCACACGCGTAACTGAAGCGCAACTGAATCTTATTACGACCAAGGTTAAGTCCATAGTGGCCCAATATCAGGGCCCCGGACGCAGGCTTTATGTAGGTGGCATGCCTGTTATTACCAAAACCGTAACTGATACCATGATTGGGGAAATGCTGACCTTTATGCCGATGGCGATTATTACCATTGCTGTACTCATGGTGGTGCTATTTCGCCGCCGCCATGGGGTAATACTACCCATGCTGACCGTGGGCTTAACCATGTTGACCACCGCTGGCATTATTTGTGCTCTGCGCATCCCTGTGCAGACCACCATGACCATTTTGCCCAGCTTTTTGCTTACTGTTAGTGTCGGTGCTTCTGTGCACCTTTTGTCTTTGTTTTTTCGGGCTTATGATGCCGGTACCGACAAGATACAAGCCTTGCAAGAAGCTTTGGCACATACCCGTACACCCATTATTTTTACCAGCCTTACCACCGCCATAGGCTTATTATCTTTTGCCGGCTCACCCATGATTGCTCTGGCCCGCCTGGGCCTGTTTTCGGCTCTTGGCATTGGCGTCGCTCTGGTCTACACCTTGACCCTGATTCCAGCCATTATTTGTCTACATAAGGTGCCCCGTAAACAACAGACCCTACCCAACCCTAAAGTAACTGCTATCGTCAATACTGCGGTCAAGATCAGCAGCCGTTACCCAATCCGAGTAGTAGGCATTAGTCTGCTAGTAACAGTGGCTGCTATCAGCAGTTTGCAGCACTTGAACTTTTCCCACGATCCTATGCGCTGGATGTCGCCTGCAGCAGAAATCAACCAAGCGGTAGCCGCCATTGATAACAATATGGGCGGCAGTATAAGTGTGGATATTATCGTTGACACCAGCACAGAAGAAGGCCTGTATCAGCCAGTATTCCTACAGCAGTTAGAGCAATTCAGCGCCTGGCTTAATGCCTATCAGGCAGGTGTCATTAAGGTTGCCAAGGTCACTGGCTTAAACGATATTATCAAAGAAGCACATCAGGTACTAAATGCTGACGATCCTGATTTCTATCGCATACCTGAAACAGCTGCCGTGGTGGCCAATGAACTGTTTTTGATTCAAAGCTCTGGTCCTGGAGAACTAGATCCTTTAGTTGATTCGGCTTTTCAAAAAACCCGTTTGACGATTATTATGCCATGGCTGGATACCTTGTATTACTTGCCTTTTATTGCTGATCTGGAACAACAGGCAGCAGCTATATTTGGTGAACAGGCCCAGATAACCATGACCGGAATGGTGCCGGTCATGGGCACGACACTCGGTCATGTTATTAGCACTACGGCACAAAGCTATATCATCGCTTTTGGGTTGATCAGCATCATGTTGATGCTGTTACTGCGCAGCTGGCGCTATGGTCTGTTGGCTATGGTGCCCAACTTAAGCCCTATTCTAGTTACTATGGGCTTGATGTATGCCCTGCAGATTCCCCTGGATATGTTTACTATTCTGGTGGCGTCCATTGCTATAGGTATCGCTGTTGATGACACAGTTCACTTTATGTACCACTGCCAGCATCACTACCAGCGTAAAGGGGATATGCCAAGTGCCATCCACCACGCCCTGGACACCAGTGGCAGAGCCATGCTTACCACATCTGTTATCCTAAGTATGGGTTTTGCCATGTTAATGTGGTCCGATCTAATCAGTCTTTTCAACTTCGGCATGCTTATTGGTATGACGGTAGTCTTGGCCTTGGTGGCCGACTTCCTGCTGGCACCAGCTCTGATGATGCTGTTTGGCCAACGACAAAAAACTGAGCAGCAACAAGCTTGAGTGCTGCCAAGGCTGACTTTAGTGTCTACCTTCAGTACAATAGCGCCTTAGTTAATCAATCTCATAACACCATGTCTGCTATCGGCAATCTGTTTATCATCTCTGCACCTTCTGGTGCTGGCAAGACCAGTTTGGTAAAAGCCTTACTGCAACGCGACCCGCATATTTGTGTTTCCGTTTCTCATACTACTCGCGCCAAACGCTCCGGTGAGCAACATGGCATCGACTATAATTTTATTGATCAAGCAGCCTTTGCCGAGTTAGTAAATAACCAGCAAATGCTGGAGCATGCTACGGTCTTCGGTAATGCTTATGGCACCTCACGCACATGGGTAGAACAAGCCATTGCCCAAGGTAAAGATGTTATTCTGGAAATTGACTGGCAGGGCCGAGATCAGGTTCTACAGTTATTGCCAAAAGCCGTGGCCATCACTATCTTACCCCCATCCAAGGCGGCTTTGCAGAAGCGTTTGGCTGACCGAGGTACCGATTCCGATGCCACCATTGCCCAACGCATGGCCGAAGCAGAAAACGAAATCAGCCATTATGCAGGCAGTCACTATCTGCTAATCAATGATGATTTTACCCAGGCTTTAACTGAACTAGCTGCCATATTTGTCAGCGAACGCCTACAAACTAAGCGTCAGAGCATAAAACATCAGCAATTATTGGCTGATCTCTTGTCAAATGATGGCTAAATTTTGTACACTATCGCGTCCAAATCAGCATGTGCTACCATTGCATGGCTTAGTCGTCACTGTAGCAAGCACCCGCATTCAATTGAACTAATCAAATTTAGGTAATCCCATGGCCCGCGTAACCGTAGAAGACTGTCTAGAAAACGTCGATAACCGCTTTGAATTGATCATGGTATCCGCTAAGCGCGCCCGTCAAATCGCCACTGGTGGTAAAGACCCACTGGTCGAACTGGAAAATGACAAACCAACTGTGGTCGCTTTGCGTGAAATCGCTGAAGGCCATATCGATGCCAGTATTCTGGACGAGCAAGAAGAGCTGCAACAGCAGTTCGAAGAAGTACAACTGGACCCTGAACTATTAGCTGAAACTACGCAGACTGTAGCCGAAGCGGGTCAGGAAGATGTGCAGAACAGCCCAGAAGTAGACCTGGAATAAGTCTGCACCTGCAACCAGATTGCAGCAACATATACTAGCGGAAGGCCTAAGCAATGCCTTTCAATTATCAAGGGCAGGCCGGGCTATTTACCCGCCCTGCTCTTTTTATGCACACAAGCCAGACTTTTTCGGCTAATATACGCCTATTGTTAGTAAGGAATCCTGACTATGGCCACCATCGACGCCTTTACCCAGCGTCTGCAAGCTTATCTGAGTGATGACCAAATCCAGCAGATACGTCGCGCCTACTATTATGCCGCACAAGCTCATGACGGTCAGATGCGCAAAAGTGGCGAGCCTTATGTCACTCATCCTCTAGCTGTCGCCCAAATACTCTCCACCATGCATATGGACCATCAGAGCCTGATGGCAGCCTTGTTACATGACGTATTGGAAGATACCGAAGTTGACAAGGTCGCCATGCAGGAGCAGTTTGGCAACACCGTGGCCAATCTGGTTGACGGCGTCAGCAAACTCAGCCATCTGGAATTTAAAACTCGGGCCGAAAGCCAAGCCCACAATTTCCAAAAGATGGCCATCGCCATGGCCAAAGATATCCGCGTTATTATTATCAAGCTGGCCGACCGCTTGCACAATATGCGCACCATCGGCGCCATGCGGCCTGACAGTCGCCGGCGCATAGCTCTGGAAACAACCGATATCTATGCACCCATTGCCGGGCGCCTGGGCATGCATGATCTAAAGGTTGAACTGGAAGATCTGGCATTTGCTGCCTATCATCCTATGCGGCACAAATATATTGCCCGTGCGGTGAAAGTAGCCAGAGGTGAGCGCAAACAATTAATGGAGCAAGTTAAGGAAGCCTTGCAACACTGTTTAGATCAAGTCGAGTTGCCCGGGGTCATCAGTGGTCGCCAGAAGCACTTGGCCAGTATTTACAACAAGATGCAGGAAAAGAATAAGCCATTCCGCGAGATTATGGACGTATTTGCCTTCCGCATTGTCACAGACAAGGTGGATACCTGCTACCGCATTCTAGGTGCCGTTCATCACCTAAATATGTATCGTCCGGTGCCGGGTCGTTTTAAAGACTATATTGCCATTCCCAAAGCCAATGGCTATCAATCGTTGCATACGACACTCTATCGCATTGGCTCCGGTGTGCATACACCTATCGAAATCCAGATCCGTACCAAAGATATGGATGATATAGCCAACCATGGTGTAGCCGAACACTGGTTCTACAAGAATCAAAATGCCCGCGCTCAGGGCGCTCACAACCGGGCCCAACAATGGATTCAGGAACTGCTGGAAATGCAGAAGCGCTCTGGCAATGCCATGGAGTTTATTAATCATGTTAAGCATGACCTGTTCCCTGACGAAGTCTATGTATTTACCCCCAAAGGCATGGTACTAGCCCTACCGGCTGGAGCAACACCTGTCGACTTCGCCTATGCTGTGCACACGGATATCGGCAACAGTTGTATTTCTTGCAAGGTCAATCGCCGTCTGGCGCCACTTAGTTACCCACTGGAAAGCGGCGATACGGTTGAAATTGTTACCACCCCGTCAGCCAAGCCAAATGTACACTGGCTAAGCTTCGTCGCCACCGCCAAGGCCAGTAGCAATATCCGCCATGCCCTAAAAAATCAGGCTACAGATGATGCTATTAAATTGGGCCGCCGCCTACTGACTCAGGAGCTTGGTAATCTTAAACTACAACTAGAGAGCATCGATCAGGAACGTCTGGACAGCTATCTTAAGCATAATAAGTTGGCAACATTGGATGACTTGCTGGCCAATATCGGTCAGGGCCGACAACTGGCCTATTTGGTAGCCCACTCCCTGACCACAGAACACGCTGACACTGCCGCCCATGAGCAGCATATGGGCCCCATGCAGATTCACGGCACAGAAGGCCTGATGGTGAAATATTCCAAGTGTTGCCGCCCTATTCCCGGTGATTCAATTATTGGCCACGTCAACACCGGCCACGGTATTGCCATCCACCGCACCTTCTGCAATAACATCAAAGATATCGGCAAAGACAAGTCCAAACTAATGCCTCTGGTATGGGCTGAAACGGGTGATTTGGAATTTGATGTGAGTTTGGACATTGAAGTCACTGCCAGTCGTGGCATTATTGCCAGCATCGCTGCCAGTGTTGCCCAAGACGATGCCAATATTGAAAAAATTGATGTCAACGAAAAGGATGCACGCTTATCAGCCGTAAGCCTCAACCTTACCGTACATAACCGGGTGCATTTGGCCCAAGTCATTAAATCCCTAAGAACCCTACCCGGTGTTATGCGCTTAAGTCGCTGTTAACATCATGACCAAGCCAGCTCCAGTAGCAGATATCTGCCAAGCACCTGCAGTCACCAGTCTCAGTGGTGTTGGCAAGGCTCTGGCAGGCAAGTTAGCTCGCGTACATATACATGATCTGATCGATTTATTGCTGCACCTGCCTTTGCGTTACGAAGATCGTACCCGCACCATGCCCTTAGCACAGTTAAAACCAGGCCTGAATTGCCTGATTGAGGCAGAAGTGGTGGGCAGTGCTTTACACAGAGGACGGCGCACCAGCCTGCAAGTACAACTGCAAGAGCAGGGCGGCCGTCTCAACCTACGCTTTATCCACTTCCACGCCAATCAGGCTAAAGCCTTTGTACGCGGCAAACGCATTCGCTGCTTTGGCGAGGTCAGGCCCGGCCCTCAAGGATTAGAGATGGTGCATCCTGAATACCGGCTGTTTACTGGCGACCCCCCGGCGCTGGCAGACAAACTAACGCCTGTTTATCCAACCACAGAAGGTATCAGTCAGACGCGTATGCGACAACTTGTTGCCCTGGCTTGGCAAGAGTACGAGCTACACTCTCACTGGCTGCGCGAATTATTGCCTGACAGCATCATTAGCAAACATGGTCTGCCTCCCATTGCTACAGCGCTTAAACAACTGCATTTCCCTGACACCAAACAGGTATTCGAGCTCAGTGAAGCCAGTACATCACCAGCTTATCAACGTCTTATTATTGAAGAATTGCTGGCCCAGCAGTTATGTTTACGTCAGGCACGCCAGCAAGCCAGTCTGAACCCAGCCCCGGCCTTTACTGCGGACAGTCACACAGCCAACCAACTCTGCCAGAGCTTGCCTTTTACTCTGACCAGAGCGCAGCAACGTGTATGGCATGAAATCCAAACCGACATTCAGCAGCGCAAACCCATGCTCCGCATGGTACAAGGTGATGTTGGCTCTGGTAAAACCATTGTCGCTGCTCTGGCCGCCTGTCAGGCGATTGATGCCGGTTATCAGGTCGTTATTTTAGCCCCCACGGAAATACTGGCAGAACAACACTTACACAATTTCCAACACTGGTTACAGCCTATGCAAATTGGCATCACCTGGCTTGCTGGCAAGCAAAAGGCCGTTGAACGTCGGCAGGCCCTGGCAGCCATTGCCGATGGTAAGGCACAGGTCATTGTTGGCACTCACGCGGTATTTCAGCAAGCGGTTACCTACCAACATCTGGGTCTGGTTATTGTTGACGAACAACACCGTTTTGGCGTCGCCCAACGTCAAGCTCTATTGCAAAAAGCACCAGCCGGCACCACCCCACACCAACTGATTATGAGTGCAACACCTATCCCTCGCACTCTGGCTATGAGTGCCTATGGCGATTTGGATCACTCACTGATTGACGAACTTCCCCCAGGTCGTAAGCCCATTAATACTGTGGTTATTAGCAATAACAAGCGCGATCAGGTCATCGCTCGTATCGAGAGCGCCTGCTCGGCCAAACAGCAAGTGTATTGGATTTGCCCATTAATAGAAGCCTCTGAAGAGCTCCAGTGCGAGGCTGCTGAGGAGACTGCCGAGCAGCTTACCCAAGCTCTGCCCAGACTACGTATTGGCCTGATACATGGGCGCATGAGCGCAGATGAAAAGACCACTATAATGGCCAACTTTAAGGCCGCTGAGCTGGATCTGCTGGTGGCTACCACGGTTATCGAGGTGGGGGTCGATATACCTAACGCCAATCTGATGATTATCGACAATGCCGAACGTTTGGGGCTTGCCCAACTACATCAACTGCGTGGCCGTGTCGGCCGAGGCCAGGCACATAGCCATTGCCTGTTAATGTACCAAACTCCTCTGGCTCGATTGGCCCGGGAGCGCCTGCATATTCTGCGCCAGTCCAATGATGGTTTTGTGATTGCAGAAAAAGACTTACAACTACGTGGGCCAGGTGAGGTGCTGGGCACGCGCCAGGCCGGCGCCATCAGTTTGCGTATTGCAGATCTGCTGCGTGATGCTCACCTGCTACCCAAAGTACATAAACTGGCCGATCACTATATACAGCATCCGCAGCATAGCCAAGAGTTGATACAACGCTGGGTGGGCTCGCGCCAAGAATATATTGCCGTATAGATGATGACTCGTGTAGCCATGGACAGGCATCATTGCACTGCATAAGAGCCCTGACAAGAGCCATAAAGTACGTGAAATTAATCGGCCACCGAAAAAAAAATCATTATAAATAGATATAAATTCACAAAATGTCGCATTTATCACACAAAAAATGCATTATATAGTGGATTTTTTTTCATATAGTGAATATATTTCTAATAATAGAATTTAGGTGGTTTACATAAAAAGCGCTTTTAACTATTATCAGAGGTTGGTGAGGTTTCCTACGGCGCTTGTGACAAAGCTACGGACCTTATGCCAATCGAAAAACAACAAAATACTGTACAACAGACTCAGCCTTAGGAGGCTTTTATATTATGAAACTAATTAACAAGGTTTTCACCGGCCTGGCAATGACTGCCATGGCTGCTGGCGCTGCTCAAGCATCCACTCTGGATGATGTAAAAGCTGCCGGCGAACTTAAGTGTGTAGTAACAACAGGCCTGGCCGGTTTTGCAGCCCCTAATGCTGCAGGCAAGTGGGAAGGTTTCGACGTTGATTTTTGTCGCGCCGTAGCTGCCGCTGTTCTGGGCGATGGTGACAAGGTTAAATTTGTTCCATCTACTGGTAAAACCCGTTTCACTCTGCTGAACTCTGGTGAAGGTGACATCCTGTTCCGTAACACCACAGAAACTTTCTCTCGTGACGTTGACTTGAAGTTGACCTTCTTGCCAGTTAACTACTACGATGGTCAGGGCTTCATGGTTCCTACTGCTCTGGGCGTAGCTTCTGCTAGCGAGCTGGACGGTGCTTCAGTATGTATCCAAACAGGTACTACTACCGAACTGAACCTGGCTGACTACTTCCGTTCCAACGGTATCTCTTACGAGCCAGTGCCAATCGAAACCAACGAAGAAGCCTACACTAATTATGTAGCTGGCCGTTGTGACGTTTACACTACTGACGCATCTGGTCTAGCGGCTACTCGTGCCAAGTTCGAGAATCCAGCTGATCATATGGTTCTACCTGAAATCATTTCTAAAGAGCCTCTAGGTGGTGCTGTACGTCATGGCGACGACCAGTGGGCTGACATCGCTAAGTGGGTAGTTAACGCACTGATTGCTGCTGAAGAAATGGGTATCACTTCCGCTAACGTTGCAGAGCTAGGTGCTGCAGCTGGTAATAACCCAGGTATCAACCGCATGTTGGGTACTGAAGGTTCTTACGGCGAAATGTTGGGTCTGGATGCAGCTTGGGCTGCACGTGCTATCGCCCAAGGCGGTAACTACGGTGAAATCTTCGATCGTAACATTGGTCCAGACACCCCACTGGGCATTGCTCGTGGTCTGAACGCCCAATGGAAAGACGGCGGTATCCTGTACGCTGCCCCACTACGTTAAACACAACGTATAGTAGTAGCATCAACTGGGGCGCTCAATGCGCCCCGGTTTGTTTATATCCGGCCCGCTAAACCAGCAAATTGTCATGCCTCCCAATTTGCCCACAAGGCAAGTCTGGGATAATATCCAAGTCGGTACCCCTCTATGAGTAGCACCCTATGAGTAACACTAACCCTTTATTAAAAGCCTGGTACGACAAGGAAACCCGTTCCGTCATTGTGCAAGTCATTGCCATGGCCGTGATTCTGGGATTCTTTGCCTATATTATAAATAACGCGATTATCAACCTAGCAACCCTGGGTAAGGATATTAATTTTAATTTCCTGTGGCAGCCCGCTAGTTATGATATCAACCAGCATCTTATTGAATACGATTCCAGATCAAGCCATTTTACCGCCACCGTAGTAGGCCTGATCAATACAGTATTGATTGCCATAGCTGGTATCATTTTAGCCACCATATTGGGCTTTATCCTGGGCGTTATGCGCTTGTCCAATAACTGGCTAACGCAAAAGATCGCTTACGTCTATATCGAATTCGTTCGTAATGTTCCAGTACTGATTCATATCCTGTTGGTACATGGCATTATGGTGAACACCCTGCCAAGACCAAAACAGTCTGTTAATTTTGGCGACACCTTTTTCCTGAATAACCGAGGCTTCCAATCGCCTTCTCCTGACTTCCAGCCACTGTTCTGGGTGGTAGCAGGTGTCTTTGTTGGGGCTATCATATTTGCTTTCCTGTTTAGCCGCTATGCCAAGAAAGTACAGGACGAAACGGGTAAGCATTACCCTGTTGCATTGATCAATCTGTTTGCCATCATTGTAGTTCCAGCTATCGTATACTTCCTCTTGGGCTCACCCATTGCATGGGAAGTCCCTGCCCTGAAAGGCTTTAATTTCAAGGGTGGTATGGTTATCCGTCCTGAATTTATTGCCCTGTGGCTGGCCCTATCCTTGTACACGGCAGCATTTATTGGTGAAATTGTCCGTTCCGGTATTATGGCCGTGAGTCATGGGCAATCCGAAGCCTCCCATGCTCTGGGTGTATCCTCAGGCCGCACCCTTAGTCTGGTGGTTATCCCACAGGCTTTGCGCGTTATTGTACCGCCATTAACTTCCCAGTACCTGAATCTTACCAAGAACTCCTCCCTGGCCATTGCCATCGGCTATATGGATGTAGTGGCCACTATTGGTGGTATATCCCTTAACCAAACCGGCCGGGAAATGGAATGTATGATGATTGTTATGGCCATATATCTGACCCTTTCCTTGCTGATTTCCTCTGGTATGAATTGGTATAACAACCGTATTAAACTTGTTGAGCGTTAAGGACAAATATCATGACTGAACAAACTTATGCTCCTGGTACGCACCCGGATTTACCACCTCCCAGCAATACTGTTGGCCCGATCCACTGGTTGCAGGTAAACCTGTTTAGCAACATTCCTAACACCATTGTTAGTCTGGTTGCCATTTACCTGCTAGCCATAAGCATACCAGCGGCTATTGACTGGCTATTTCTAAAAGCCACCTATGTTGGTGAAACACGCAACGACTGTGCCCGTGACGGTGCCTGCTGGGCCTTTATTGGTGAGCGCCTCCAACTGTTCATATACGGTTTCTATCCTGAAGCCGAACGTTGGCGTGTCGATCTCAGTGCCATCATGCTGGCCGTTGCCATTGCAGCCGTGCTGTGGGAACGTATGCCTGCACGCGGCTGGATGCTGATTTATGCGGCCGTTTATCCATTTATCGCAGGTTGGTTACTGACCGGCGGTATGGGCTTAACCCCTGTTGACACCAACGACTTTGGTGGCGTTATGCTGACCGTGGTAATCGGTATAACGGGTATCGCTTTTTCTTTGCCTATTGGTATTTTACTGGCTTTGGGTCGCCAATCTAATCTGCCGATTATCAAGTACTTCAGCATTGGCTTTATCGAGTTTATCCGTGGTGTACCACTAATCACTTTGTTGTTTGTGGCTTCTACCATGTTGAGCTACTTCCTGCCCCCAGGTAGCAACTTTGATCTGTTATTACGGGTACTGATCATGGTAACCCTGTTTGCCTCCGCCTATATGGCCGAGGTAATCCGTGGCGGCCTGCAGGCACTGCCCAAAGGCCAGAAAGAAGCAGCGGATTCCCTTGGTTTGAACTATTGGCAAGCCATGCGCCTTATCATTCTGCCTCAGGCACTTACTATTTCTATCCCAGGTATCGTAAACACCTTTATCGGCCTGTATAAGGACACCTCTTTGGTGATCATTATCGGTTTGCTGGATGTATTGGGTGTAGGTCGTGCATCCGTGTCCGACACTGCCTGGGTAGGTTTGTCCACAGAAGTTTATCTATTTGTGGCAGTCTTCTTCTTTATCACGTGTTTTGGTATGGCGCGTTACTCCCTGCATTTGGAGAACAAGCTGCACACCGGTCACAAACACTAATTATTACGAGGTTTCTCAACCATGTCAGAAACACAAGCCAACGCCAATAACGATATTTGTATCGAAATTAATAATATGCATAAGTGGTATGGCGAATTCCACGTATTAAAAGATATTAACCTGAAAGTGCGCAAAGGTGAGCGCATCGTTGTATGTGGCCCTTCCGGTTCCGGCAAGTCCACCATGATTCGCTGTATTAACCGTTTGGAGGAACACCAGCAAGGTGACATCATTGTTGATGGTACTGAGCTAACCAACGATCTGAAGAACATTGATGCCGTGCGGCGTGAAGTAGGTATGTGCTTCCAGCACTTTAACCTGTTCCCGCACCTAACCATTCTGGAAAACTGCACTCTGGCACCAATCTGGGTACGCAAAATGCCCAAGAAAGAAGCCGAAGAGATTGCTATGCACTATTTGGAACGGGTGAAAATTCCAGAGCAGGCTGACAAGTATCCAGGCCAACTTTCTGGTGGTCAACAACAGCGTGTGGCCATTGCCCGCTCCCTATGCATGAAGCCCAATATTATGCTGTTTGACGAGCCGACCTCAGCCCTTGATCCAGAAATGATCAAGGAAGTACTGGACACCATGGTGCAGTTGGCTGAAGAAGGTATGACCATGATCTGTGTAACCCACGAAATGGGCTTTGCCAAACAGGTTGCCGACCGGGTTATCTTTATGGATGGCGGTGAGATCATTGAACAAAACACACCAAATGAGTTCTTTGATAATCCACAACACGAGCGCACCAAGCTGTTCTTAAGTCAGATTCTGGGTCATTAACAACCTAACAACGACTAATAAGCCCGCTAATACGCGGGCTTTTTTTGGTTTACTTATTACCTGATTCTGGTCAGACATTAGCAAGGCTATATCGCTTTGGTGATGTATGCCGAGCACAATCATTGGTGCCATTTACCTCGATATATATCAAGTAAACTCCAACCAATACCACTTACTCGCAACACTCAAGTACAATAGACCCACCCTAACTAAACCGGCGGCTGCCTTGTCACTTAATCTACGCCTTCCTTCTCCTCTGCAAAAGCTAAACCTGATGCCAGATATGGACTTATGGATCAAACGGGATGATTTGATTCATCCCGTTGTGTCTGGCAATAAATGGCGGAAGCTAGCGGGCTTTATTGCACACTTGCCACCACAGGCCACGGTACTCACTTTTGGAGGCGCCCACAGCAACCATCTGGCGGCCGCAGCAACCTGTTTGCACGCCTACGGACATAAAGGTATTTTTATTGTACGAGGTCAGGAGCTGGGGGCAAATAGTTCCAGCGTGTTGCAACATTGCCAGCAAGCAGGCATGCAATTAAAGTTTATCGAGCGCGCCGCTTTTCGGCAGTTACGTGACAATAATTGGCAGCTTAACGCCCAAGAGGTAATGGACTGGCAACTGCCAACAGATACCCATATATTACCAGAAGGTGGTAGCGGGCCACATAACCTGATGGGGTGCCAGCAGTTATGGCAGGAAATACACAACCAGATCTTGCCTGATCATATCTGGCTAGCCGCAGGCACCGGTGGTACCGCCAGAGGTTTGCTGCAAGCCATGCCCACTAATTGCACAACAAAGATAACTCTAGTCAGTGCCGTAAAAGGCGCCCATAGGGAAGCCGCCAAGACCGCTGCCGTAGCTGATCAAAAAGGTATCCAACTACAGTGGCTTGATGAAACAACGTTTGGTGGTTTTGCCAAATCCAATGCCCTGTTGGCTCAGAGCCGGCAGGATTTTTATCAGGCAACTGACATTCCTCTAGACCCGGTATACAATGCCAAAGTCTGGTGGCATCTGTGTCATTCCCAGCCGTTACCAGCACAGAAGGTGCTCTGGATTCACACCGGTGGCTTTCGCCCAGCCACAACGATCAATCAATAGAGTTTAATCCTGCCATGTCCATCAGCCCACATCAGCGTCAAATTATCCGTCAGCAAATTGGCCGCGAACCCCATGGCCTAAAAGATATTGCCCATGCCACACCCACCGGCCTGCCAGTGGTGCTGCGCATGGCACCCATTGTTGATGACAAGCCTTTTCCCACCCTCTATTGGTTATGCTCCAGAGATCTGCACAAGGCAATCAACCAGTTGGAAACCCACGGGCTGGTAAAACAGCTGGAACGACAATTACAGGATGATGCTGACTTTATGGCAGCTTATCAGGCTAACCAACACGCCTACGTGGCGGCCCGTTGGGCCAATTGCTCAGAGGCAGAAAAGCACCAATTACATAAGCGTGGCTTTAGCGACCTGTTTGCCAGCTATGGCATTGGCGGCCTGCGTGACTGGCAGCAAATACGTTGTTTGCATATGCACTATGCCCACCACCTTTGTGACAACAATGTGATTGGGCAATGGCTGGATTCGGAATACCAGCTCAATCAATTAGTGCTTAATATATAAGGCCTAATGCCAAGACTATCCTATACAGAGCTGGGCACATGCCTCTCGGCATTTTTCAGCTGTTCCCTAATACAAATCAAAAGCGCCGCAAACAGGCCTGTAATCCATATAATCTAGTGCTACAATGCTCCACCTTGCAACTCAGCCTAATAACTATTCGGTCAGCTATAGTGCCCATTAAGTTTCTCCATCAGCAACGTCCTTACCCTACTCGTTGGCAGCACTATCGTCGCCCCATAGCAACCCGTGTGCCACGCCAATGGCAGGCTTGGTTGTATGACAAGGGATCACTGACACAGCGCTTGGTAAAAGCTTCCGCTGGCAACTTTCGCGTCCAGGTAACGCGCAATAGTTGGGGCATCCCCAGCCCATCAGAACGTATGGCCACGGGTTTAAAACCCAGACAGACAGCAATCATTAGAGAAGTGCAACTGTTATGTCACGATAGACCCTGGGTCTGTGCCCGCAGTATTATTCCTGCCCATACGCTCAAAGGGCGGCAACGCCGCTTTAAGGACATTGGCACTAAGCCCTTAGGAGCGCTACTTTTTGCTCACCCTAATATGCAACGTGGGGCAATAAAAGTAGCCCACTTGCCGCAACGAGACAGTGCCCAAAAACATTGGGCCAGACGCTCTGTATTCGTATTAGATAAACAGCCTATTTTGGTAACCGAAGTATTCCTGCCACCTATGCAATATTTGGCACCCACTATTAGAACCTAAACCGATAGTTTAAGGCGGCCTCCAGGGATTGCATACAACGCCTATAACAGGCCAGATCCTCACCATAGGGATCCGCAATTTCAGCATCGGCAGACAACAGCTCAACGCTTATATGCTGACAATTAGTCTCTGCTAACATTTGCTCAACTAGCTGTTGCTGTTCATGGGTCATCACCAACACCAGATCACTCTGGTTCAACACTTCTGGAGTCAGCCTCTGACTCACCCCGCGCCAGTCTATACCTCGCTCCCGTAACAGCGTCAGAGCATGGCTGCTGGTTGGCTGCTGCGCTGCAGCGCGGGTACCAGCTGAAATAAATACCCCCTGCTCACAAAGTTGCCAAGCAAGGGCTTCTGCCATTTGCGAACGACAGGTATTACCACTACATATAAATAGGATTGTTTTATCTTGCATAAGGCTTCTCTAATCGGCATCTTGGCGCACTTGTGTTAGCATAAGCGGCAATCATAACCACCACAAGTATGACATGCCTGTAATCCGTAACTGGGCCGCCTATAAGCAACTTATGCGTCTCGATAAACCCATCGGCACCTACCTGCTGTTATGGCCAACGTTATGGGCGCTTTGGTTGGCAGCCAAAGGCCTGCCCGACTGGCATTTATTGTGCATTTTTGTTGCCGGAGTGTACCTTATGCGGGCCGCTGGCTGCGTCATTAACGACTATGCCGACCGTCATATTGATGGCCATGTTGAGCGCACCCATCAACGTCCCCTGGCAACGGGACAAATCAGTGAAAAGGCCGCTCTAGTGTTATTTACGAGCCTTTGTGCTGTGGCATTTTTACTGGTTCTATTGACCAATACCTTGACCATCAAACTGTCTTTTGTTGGTGTAGCACTGGCCGCCATCTACCCTTTTATGAAACGCTACACCCATTGGCCGCAACTGGCCCTGGGCTTGGCCTTCAGCTGGGCCATACCTATGGCTTTTAGCGCCCAGACCGCTAGTATTCCCATGGTGGCATGGCTAACTTTTGTAGCTGCCGTATTGATGACTGTTGCCTATGATACCTACTATGCCATGGTCGATCGCAATGATGATCTGCTGATCGGCGTTAAATCGACCGCTGTATTGTTTGGGCAATGGGATAGGCGCATTATTGGTCTATTGCAATCAGGCACCTTATTAGTGCTTGGCTATATTGGTCAAGTACAGCAGTTGGGTGGCTTTTTTTATACCAGCCTAGTCGTTATGGCTAGCCTATTTATCTATCAGGCAATGATCACCCGTGACCGTGAACGCGATGCCTGTTTTAAAGCGTTTTTAAACAATCACTGGGCATCTTTTGCCGTCTGGATTGGTTTGGTATTGGAATACTGGTAAATCAGTTTGGTTTTAACCCATTTAAACCTCATGTAGGTCGGGTTTTAACCCGACAATCTTGTAACTGGCTGCGCTCGCCGGGCACGCTAAGTCCCTCCTACTGCTGATGTTCGTCGACCCACAGTGCCGTAGCCCCTACAACCGCGATAGGCATAACAAAGAAGTTAATAATCGGCACCAGTAACAACAAACTGACAGCGCTGCCAAAAGATAAGTGCAGCAGCTTGCGCTGGCGCAAACGTTGCCGCATGACTGAAAAGCCAATGCCATTATTGTCCATGGGGTAGTCCACATATTGGATAGACATCATCCAAGCACCAAAGGCCAGCCAGAGCCAAGGCGTAAGCAGTTGCAAACCGGGAATCCAGCTCAATAAAAACAGCAATAACAGCCGCGGCAAGTAATACAGCCATTTGCTTAGCTCGCGTCCCAGAGCGCTGGGCATCATCCGCAGCAAGTCACCTAGCCCGCCACCATCAACGGGGCTGCCGGTAAGCAATATTTGTGTCTTCTCTGCCAACAAGCCATTTAGTGGTGCGGCGATTAAGTTAGCCACCAAATTAAAGCCCCAGAAAACACCCATGCCTACTAACAGGGTTAATAGTAACCACAACAGCCAGGCACCCCAAGCCAACCAGTCCGGTAACTGTGTCACTACTGCATCAACCCAACCACCGGCATAACTAAAAATCAGGCCAATAGCGAGAGCAAATAACAGGATGTTAACCAACAGCGGCAACAAGACAAATAAACGCAGTTCTTTATGCATCAACAATCTTGCTCCACGCGTCAAGTAAATAAATCCTTTTGCTATATCCATAACTGCCTCTGGGTGTTTCTATCTAAGTGTAATGGAGTTATATTGTAGCCTTCTTGTCGCCAACTCCCAAGGGCCTTTTTATGCAGGCTATGTTGCTCAATGCGTTTGCCGATCCAGGTATTTTTGAACTGCACAAGGTGGCAAAACCAGTGCCGGGACCAGGACAGGTACTGATCCGTAATATTGCTGCCGGGGTTAACCCCATAGACTGGAAAACAGCAGCAGGTGGCGGCCCAGCAGCCTTGCAGGGAGACTTTCCCATTATTCTGGGCTGGGAGTGCGCTGGCATCATAGAAGCCGTAGGCGAGCAGGTTAGAGCCTTTAAAGCAAATGATCAGGTATTTGGTTTTTTAAACTTTCCCAATCCGGCCCGCTGTCTGGCCGAATATGTTATTGCGGATATAGCACATATTGCACCGAAACCAGACTCGGTCAGTTTTTTACAAGCTGGCGCTGTCTCTTTGGCAGGAATTACCGCTTGGCAAGCTCTGGCTATGGGTGGCCACGATCTTCAGGGCCAACGCGTACTAGTCCTTGGTGGAGCAGGTGGTGTGGGTCATCTGGCTATTCAGATCGCCAAATTACAAGGTGCGGAATATGTAGCTACCACTGCTTCAACCGCTCGTCATAAAGTACTTGGCACTCTGGGAGCGGATGCTTGTTACGACTATCATGACAAGCAGTCCATGCTTGGTGTCGATCAGTTTGATTTGGTAATTGATGGCATAGGGGGCGATGCCGGCTTGGCACACCTAGCTTGGCTTAAACCTGACGGGCTATGGGTTACTTTACCATCAGTCACCGCAGAACAAGTCATTAGCGCTGCGCGACAGCAAGGCAAGCAAGCCCAAGGCATAAGGGCAACTCCTAATGGTAATCAGCTAAGGGCTCTGGCCAAAACAATGGCCGCGGGCAAAATCGAGGTGCTGATTGAGCGTAGTTTTACTCTGGATGAGCTAAATGCTGCTATGGAATTAAGCCGTTCTGGTCATGTGCAGGGTAAAATCGTTATTGAATTCAGTTATTAACCTGTATTAAGAACTACAGAGTTGTTGTCTTTGTCGCATTAGTTGATAACAAATATTGGTTTCTGGGTGTTCAAAACAAACATCACGTAACCAGTCCTTGGTATCTCTATTTTGCTTTTCTGTATAGGTGGGCACATCATGACAAAAGTTCTCGCTTGGTTGGGCTTGCTCCAGACAAGCTCTAAAAAAACGCCCATGCACCACACCACAACGAAAGGCAGAACAACCCTTAATATTGCGCAACGACTGAGTCAGGCAATCAGTCTGGTCATGTTGCAGACCATAAACTGCTCCCGACGACTCTGCCTGCATCACTTCAGTTCGCAACTCATGGTTTAAATCAGCCTGATATTGCTTTAGTAATAGATAACTAACCAAGGCGATAACAGCGATAAATAAAATCCATTTATACCTTTTCAAAATCGGCATTTAACGCTCCACACTAATGCCAATATTGCTGATACCATTGGCCTGCGCCAAGTCCTTGATAGCATCCAATTCCGACACCTTGGGGGTAGGCATATTAGTCAATCTTTGCATGACTTCAACATGGAAAGACAGCTCTCGCTCCATAAGATCATGGGTAGATATATAACGTACCAATTCTTCATCATTCATGGTGTCTTCTACGTGCAATTCCAGATATTTGGCGATGGCTTCGCGCGCCAGATGCGCAACGCTGGAAGCATCTTCGACACTGGCTGATTCTAAACAGTGAATAGTAGCCATAATGGCCACCAGCGAGTCGAAAGCCAAGCCGGCACCAAAACTGGCATCTTCTTCATCATGCACGATACTTTCGATCTTTGCCATTTGGGTTTCTGTATTACAACTACCTCGAGCAGATAGCTTAGCCCAGATTTTATCCAGAGCCGTTCTGGCAACACTCAAGTTCTCATTTTCCAAGAGTTCGTCGTAGAGAGCAAAATGGGGAAAGATGCGCTCACTCACGGCAGCGGCAAATGCAGTTACCTGCCAGTCCTTCATATCCCCCAGCGGGGCGTAGAGATCATCAAAATACATGCCAGCTTCCTTTGTTGATTCCCTTGCATTATAAGCCTGTTATTTGACTAGGTCATGATAAATCGCATAATAATCTTGATATCACTCATTAATGATATGCAAGCCATGGGCAAACCAGAGCATATAAACACGCCTAAAAAGCCGTCATTGAGCTGCTTTCTTCACGCGTCTCGCCCTACTATCACATGTTCTTATGCTGCCTTCGGCAGCCCTTTTACCCCCCATGTGAGAGCCTTTTTGCCATAAAAAAAGCCCCACCCAAACGGGTGAGGCTTATTTATTAGACGCTTGGCAATGACCTACTCTCACATGGGGAAACCCCACACTACCATCGGCGCTAAAACGTTTCACTTCTGAGTTCGGTATGGGATCAGGTGGTTCCATCTCGCTATGGTTGCCAAGCTAA
>JASMLZ010000031.1 GCA_030748435.1 Gammaproteobacteria bacterium
CCGTAACTGACTCCAACGAGCAGCATAGTAATTATTCATTGCCGTACGCCAGCGAAAAATATAGTGGCTGACAAAAAAGCGGGTCAACACAAACACACTAACTGCCAAGAATGCAATCTCGGCAAACACAATGATTAAATCATACAGATAAGCGGCGGTAACACTACCCGGCTCAGCCAGAGCGCCTTGCACACCATCAAAGAAGGGGCGGCGCCAGTTGTTTAAAGCTACCGACACCTGTACCGAAAAGTAGGTGCCAAATAGAATTAATGCACTACCCAAAATGGACCAATTCTGCCAGCCGGTTGGTTGAAACCAACGCCAGAACACATAAAAGACAATCACCGAGACTAAATAGTAACAGTAGAGCCAGATAAAATCGGTAGTAACAAAGTGGCCCAAACCAATGACGGGGTCAGCCTCGGCATCAGGCAATTGAAAACCAACAGCCGCGGCCATAGCATCACCATAAGTGTACCAAAGAGTAACCGTTATAAGGCTCTATATAAGGGCACTAATAAAAAACCATAAGGGTCTGGGAAAGAAAGATTGCAACATAGGTATATTGTTTGTCAGTTATTATTAGCTATAGTTTATTAACTTGGCTGAGTATTACAAGGATTCTTTACACCTAAATGCAAATAACTCTCATTACAAATTAGCCCCATTCTAAATATCTTACAAAATCTCTGCAATATTCGTTATGACCAGACGTGTAGCGACAAAGTAACCTATAAGCCCTGATTTTATTAATTATAGATTGCTTTACTTCGCTCTCATGATGGCTTTATACATTTTTTAAAGATGCCTTAAGGTCTCTATTCCATACGAGCCTTGCTATGCTCGGCTACAGGGATGGTAACAGGATAACTTTTTTGCTTTAATGGCCGCCTTGTAACACGTTTTCAGCGGTTAGCTAATCCAGTTAACGTTTTAATTCGATATGATGCACTGATATGCCAAGGATCCACGCCCATGCAATTGAGTAACCCTTCCCTTTTTCGTCAACAGGCTTATATTAATGGCGAGTGGATAGACGCTGATAATGGCGCCACCATAACTGTTACCAACCCAGCCAATGGTGATGAACTGGGCAATATCCCAGCCATGCAAGAGGCCGAAACCAAGCGGGCTATCGAGGCTGCACAACTGGCTATGGTGGAGTGGCGCAAACAAACAGCTAAACAGCGAGCCGTTATCTTGCGTCGCTGGTTTGAACTAATGCTGGCTAATCAACATGATCTGGGGCTACTTATGACCTTGGAGCAGGGCAAGCCATTGGCTGAGGCCAAAGGTGAAATTGCTTATGCCGCCAGTTTTATCGAATGGTTTGCTGAAGAAGGCAAACGTACTTATGGTGATATTATTCCAACCCATAAGGCAGATGCTCGTGTGATCGTCACCAAGGAACCCATCGGCGTGGTGGCAGCAATTACTCCGTGGAATTTCCCCTGCGCCATGATCACCCGTAAATGTGGCCCAGCCTTGGCCGCTGGTTGCGGCTTTGTCGTACGCCCAGCTTCAGAAACACCCTACTCTGCCCTGGCATTGGCTGTGCTGGCTGAGGAAGCAGGTGTGCCAGCGGGTATTTTCAACGTCGTTACTGGCCCGCCACGCCCTATTGGCGCAGAGATGACCAGTAACCCAATAGTGCGCAAGCTAACCTTTACCGGTTCGACCCCGGTGGGTAAATTGTTGATGCAACAATGTGCACTGACCCTTAAAAAAGTCTCTCTGGAGCTAGGTGGCAATGCGCCCTTTATCGTCTTTGCCGATGCCGATATAGACGCGGCTGTAGCAGGTGCCATAGCAGGCAAATATCGTAATGCCGGGCAAACCTGTGTATGTGTAAATCGCTTTATCATCCACGCCGACATCTATGACGATTTTGTCGCCAAATTAGCTGCAGCTACGGCCAATCTCAAGGTAGGTAATGGCCTTGAGGAAGGCGTGCAGCAAGGGCCGATGATTAACATGGCCGCAGTAGAAAAAGTCAAAGAGCATATTGCCGATGCTTTAGCTAATGGCGGTGAACTGGTGTACGGTGGTGACAGCCACGCTCTAGGCGGCAGCTTCTTTACACCAACCATTATTGGCAATGCCAATAACAATATGCAGCTAGCCCGCGAAGAAACATTTGGTCCTGTGGCGCCAATATTCAAGTTCAAGACCGAAGCAGAAGCGCTGCAGATGGCTAATGATACAGAATTTGGTCTGGCAGCCTACTTTTATACTCGGGATATAGGCCGTGTATGGCGTGTAGGTGAAAGTCTGGAATACGGCATTGTGGGCATTAATGAAGGTATTATTTCCACCGAAGTAGCACCTTTTGGTGGCGTCAAGGAATCTGGCATAGGCCGAGAAGGCTCACACTATGGCATAGAGGACTTTCTGGAAATCAAATATATGCTGATGGGCGGGCTATAGGCCAAAACCGGCATTCATGGCCAACGCCCAGCAGAAAAATTGTGCATGCCAAAAGTGGGCGGGGACATCCTCAAACAAGACTGATATATACCGTTAGGACTGCCCACATATCAAACAAGAAAACAAGCCATGGTTATGTAAACCATGGCTATGTTGGTCAGTGCAAAACTGTGTTGTCCGTGCGCTGATTGGCAAAATTTTCAGCCCAAGAGTTGATATTCAGGTCCCACTCCGCCACTCGAGCAGCTTGCAATAGCATCTGCACTAAATTTTCTGCCAATTCAGTAGACAAACTCATTTGCATTTTAACGCCATCCTCATGTTGCTGCCCAAGGACCAAAGCAAGGTTGCCGTCAGTCTGCTCACGACAAGCAATATTCGAGACTAATACAGGATCTGCACCGAGTGGCAAAGCAGTATCCTCCGTACCCTTATACTGTTCATCAAACTGGGAGTCGCTAATACCTTCAGAGTCATCTGTAGCAGTAGAACCATGGTCCAGTTGCGATTTCTGCAACTTAACCTGGCTATCTTCTGGCAACTGCTCACTCATGGTTTGCAGCAATAGACGTACATAACGTCGAGTCAACCAAACTCTTATTTCCTTATCATCCGTACTCAGGACACGCAGTTGCAAACGATCCTCGACAGCATCAAATTGAATATTAAACTGCGCAATGCTATTGGTCATAATCAAATTTTCTCACTAGGGAATCTGTATAAAATTATTCCCTCACTGCTACCAACACACCCTTGTAAGGTGGTTGTTTTTTCCTGCGAAACAGTTAAAACCTGTTCCATCGAGCATGTAGCAAACAATATAAAATAACGGCTTGTGCAAAGTTCTCACTAAATTAAAAAAGCTGAGCCTGTCAATATCATGTCGTTGGTATACTAACCCATAATCTGCACCACACTTTCATGTGGATCACGACTTTTCTGCTCATTATCCAGAGCTTGCAGATAGGTTTGCCAGTGCTGGGATTGGTTACTGCACAGGTCATAAAGATAATCCCAAGTATAGATGCCTGAATCGTGGCTATCGTCAAATATCAGTTTAATGGCATAGTGCCCCACGGCTTCAACACCAATCAGCTTAACGTACCTTTTGCCCACCTGCAGTTGTGCCTGATCAGGTGAATGACCACGCACCTCGGCACTGGGTGACATAACGCGCAGATATTCGGCACTCAACTCATACGTAGTTGCAGCGTAAATAAGCTGCAACAGATTATCAGATTTTTTCAGTTTAATCGCCTTTGGACTCATTAGCTTCCAGCTCCAACAACTAACGCTTGCGACGCATCATATCACGTAAAAAGAAACGATTGGGTTCCAATGCCGCTGCCACATGTTGACTCACAGGCAATGGCTCGCCACTTATTTGGGCAGCCACTAATTCTGCGGCAAGGGGCGCACTGATCAAACCCTTGGAACCGTGCCCTGCATTGATATATAAGCCCGGCAACCAGGGCATGGAATTGGCAAAACGGTAATTTTTGTCTTTACGCAGGTGGGCAAAATCGACCAGCATGGTATCAGCATCTGCCAACTGCCCTACCATAGGTAAATAATCAGGCGTAGTAGCGCGAAAACCAACACGGCCCCCTCTAATATGCTGGGTGGTTAGTCTGTTCTCAGGTAGTAATTTCTGCAACCGCTGTAGATTAGCCAAATGGTCCTCTGCCGTCATTTCAGGGTCGCTACTAGCCAAATTATAGCTAGCCCCCACTGCCATGCTTCCATCCTTGGCAGGGGTCACATAACCATCACCACAAACCACCTTGGCCGGCGCTCCCTGACCGTCTACATAGGTAACCTGACCACGGATTGACTTTAACGGCAATGCCAAGTCTGGCAGCCAGCGTTTGGCTTCATGGGCACTACACAAGACCACCCCATCAAATGCCTTCACCCCGGCCTGTTCACCTTGTAAGTGCAAGTGCCAATGGTTATCAACTCTGGCCAAACGAGTTAGACAGGTATTAAACCAGGGCGCTAGTTGCAACTGGTCAGCCAGCGCTTCACACCAACGGGGAGGGCTAGCCCAACCGGCCTGAGAAAATAGCAGGCCTGCTTGCGCCAAACGTTGTTCAGCCTGTTGTGAAGCCTGTTCTGAACCCACAAAAGTCAGCCACTGTGCAGGAAACTGTCTGGCCGATACACGCTGCATCTGGGCCAATTCTGCTTCACTTTGGGCCACCTGAATTAAACCACTGGCTTGCCAATGGGCTGGCTCCAGACTGTTAGCCAGACAGCGCATACTGTGCTGTAAACCCTGTTGATGTAATTGTCCCGCTATGGTGACACTATCAGGCAGCTTGGCATAGAGCATACCTTGCTGATTGCCTGAAGCACCCTGAGCCACCTGCTGGGCCTGTTCTATCAGTTGCACCTGATAGCCTCGCTGCTGCAATGCCAGAGCCGTGCTGCAACCACTGATACCAGCCCCAACAACAGCAATGCGAGCACCTTTAGGCAACGGTTGTAAGGGACGCAGCCAAGGCACTTGATAAGCTTGCTTATTATCTGCCACTGCTTTGGCTGGACAGAAATGACCACTTAGTTGGTTACGTTTTAAGCCGTAGCCTGACGCCGTGGCAACAGCAAAGCCGGCCTGAGTAAGATTGTCCTTGACTAACCGGGCTGCACTATAGGTGGCAATAGTGGTTTGGGCATGACTAAGACGCGCAATATGCTGCATAACGTCAAGTCCCCACATGGCCTGATTTTTAGCTGGATTAAAGCCATCCAGATATACCGCATCTACCCTACCCTGTACCTGCTGTAGAGCTTCAGTCACGGGACCAAATACCAGATTCAGAACCACATCAGCAAACTGTAGTTGATGAAAACCCTTAATAGGCAAAGGATACTGAACCTGCAATTGAGCAGCTAATTCAGCTAACTCTGGCCATTGTTGTTGCCAACGTTGCAAGTCTTCCAATGTCATAGGGAAGGCTTCAATGCTAGTATAAATTAAACGCGCTGGCTGCTTGGTCCGGGCCCTTTGACGACGCCACAATTGCCAGCTAAGCAGGAAATTCAGCCCCCCACCAAAACCCAGTTCCAACACACTCAAGTGCTCACCGGGAGCCATTGCCGCCATGCGCTCTGGCAACTTGTTGGGTTGCAAAAAAACGTGTGTTTTTTCCCCTATGGCATCATCTGTAGAGCCATAAAAATCATCAAAATCGGCCGCAACTGGTGCCTCCTGATGCCAAATAACATTGGCATTAGGCAATAGTTGGGGGTCACTAAATAACGTGATTTTCGCCACCATTTAAGGTCTTCAGATCTAATCGCGATAATTGGCTTGATCAATACGCACTGGCTGCAGCGGCCAATCGCCGCTACGGGTTTTAACATTGGCAATCTTGTCAACCACATCCATGCCTTCCACTACGCGGCCAAAAACAGCATAGCCGTAGTTGCCAGTGGTGCGATCCAGAAAAGGATTATCCGTATGATTGATAAAGAATTGCGCCGTGGCACTGTGAGGATCACTGGTACGAGCCATGGCTATCGTGCCACGCTTATTGCTTAAGCCATTATCTGCTTCATTGGTGATTGGTGCTGCGGTTGATTTGCGTACTCCAGCCAAGTCAAAACCACCACCTTGAATCATAAAGCCAGGAATTACACGATGGAACTGGGTATTATGATAAAAACCGGCGTTCACATAATGCAGGAAGTTGGCCACCGTTTTTGGTGCTTGATCCGGGTACAGCTCAATAATAATAGTACCTTCTGAGGTAACCATTTCCACTTGTTCTGTTTTGGCCAAAACCTGAGTGCTCAACACTAGGGCCAATAACACCGCCAATAATCGCATTGCTAACTCTCCTCTAAAACCATTAGCCGCTAGACCGCGGGCAATGCCTGCTTGAAGGGTTTAATTGCCACACTTTCATAGACCCCGGCAGCCTGATAGGGATCCTCCTTAGCCCATGCCTCGGCAGCCTCGATATCCTCGAACTCAGCCACAATCAAACTGCCAGTAAACCCCTCCCCTGTAATATTTGGGTTTGGACCTGCCAATACCAAACGCCCCGCCTTGTCCAATGCTGTTAAACGGGCCAGATGGTCTGGCCGTGCAGCCAATCTCTGTTGCAAACTATCAGGCACATCCTGAGCAACAAATACAAATAACATGTTTATTCTTCCTCGTTTTGATTGGCTCCGGGTGGCTGCGTCATATGCCGCGCCATATAGAGACCTTGTACAACGATAAATACCAGAGTTAAGCCCAGCATACCGAATAGCTTAAAGTCCACCCATATCTCTTCACTAAAATTGAAAGCCACATACAGATTGATCAGTCCCATAGCGGCAAAAAACACCACCCAAGCCAGATTTAAGCTTCGCCACGCCTGCACTGGCAAGGTAATACCCGACTCCATAATACGTTGTACCACTGGTTTTTTGCCAACAAACTGGCTCAGCAGAAATACCACCGCAAATAACCAATTTACCACCGTAGGTTTCCACTTAATAAACACGCCGTCTTTTAGCAGCACCGTCATACCACCAAAAAACACCACCATAATCAGCGTCACTAACTGCATTTTTTCCACTTTACCAGTGGACCATCTGGTATAGGCTATTTGCAGAACAGTGGCTGGTATCAAGACAGCGGTGGCTGTAATCAGGTCACCTGTTACCTTGTAAACAATAAAGAAGATAACAATTGGGAAAAAATCAAGTATCAGTTTCATAGTGTAATCTGGTCAGTAAAGTGTCAAACTTCCGTTTCTATTCAACTAGGCTGGCAAAACCAAGCAGTCAGGGAGTGGAATTGTAGCACGAGATTCTGCTAATTTGTGTGGTCTCAAAGGCAATATTACTGACTTTTACCGAATCATTATTAACCTTCTCACCCATTTAGCACAGGTAGTACTTATGACCAACATTGAGCAACTGCAACAAGACTACGCCCATACCACACCCATAGTCGTAAAATGGGGAGAAATGGATGCTTTCCAGCATATTAATAATGTCGCATATATCCGTTATCTGGAAGATGCACGATTGGCTTTATTTGCACAACTAGGCATGCTCAATGACTTGACTGCCTGCAACAAAGGACCTATTTTAGCCAATATCTCCTGTGACTATCTGGCCCCTGTCACTTACCCTGACACCTTGTATATAGCCACCAACATACACCAGACTGGCCCCAAGAAAATTGCTCTGGAGCAGGTTATATATAGCGAAAAACTTGGTAAGCTGGTAGCCAAGGCGCACAGTTTAGGGGTTTACTATGACTATGCAGCACTGGCCAGTTGCGAAGTAACCGAAGCCATTAGCCAAGCACTGAACAAGCTAAACCAGCCATAAACCCGGCACACCATATGAGCATTAAACTACATAATTACAATATTGTACGCGTCAAAGACGGAAACCAAATTATTAACTGTACAATAGTAAAAATGTGTCTTGATTATGCTCAAATCAAGCTGGAGGGGAAACTATACCGGGTGCCTTATCATATGCTGGATAAGGTTGTAGGGCATGAACTCCTGATGCCAGATCAGTAGTACAGATGCTTAAGCCAATAGTAAGGTGCCAAAAACCGAGACACTCTAGGTAATATTCGTCATTGCAAGGCGCTTGGCAATGGGGCAATGACGAATGTATAACTTATTCAGACCTTACTCAGGCTCACAAAGACAAATATACGCCTGATGTAACTGGCGGCTAATCAATAAAACGCGGGTTGGCCTGCACATAGTCAAAAGCCCGGTAAAATAACACCACCGACCAGGCACCCAAGACACTACTTAATATGCTCAATACAGCATTACTTAACAGCACCGTATCATTGTTTGCAGCATCCAACATAAATACTGTTGGCGCCAGACTTACCAAAGTGGTTATTAATAAGCCAAAGAACAAATCCCAAGCATAACCGCGGCTATACTGCCAACTGCTCTTTAGGCTGGCTAAAGCCCCCTGATTTTGCAATAACAGAAAATAAGGAGCCAGAATCCAACGCACCAGCAAGTAGATGCCGGGCACAATAAAGGCCAGAGCTCCTGCTGCCACACCAAACCCCATCATCATCTGCATCAAAAGAAAGGGCAACATCATTACTAGGGCGCGACTGCTACGCTGCGCAAGACCCATATCCTGTTTACTCAATACACCCTGCACCAGCAGAATTAAACTAATCTGCAAAAAGGATTCCAATAATAACAGGGTTAATATACCCCATAGAAAACCCGGCGGTATGGCGTTTATATCCGTGCCAATACTATGCCAGCCAGTACTGGCCAATACAAACTCACGCAAGGCCGCAATCGGCACCACCAAGGCCACAATGGCCCACCAATAAGTCCGACAAAAAGCCAAACTGTCACGCAACCATTCAGACATACATTTGTTCCTTATTGCTTTAACCGATAACCGGTCTTAAATACATAACCAATCAGGGTCAGGCAAACCGCCATAAAAACCATCACCATCAACAAACTGATACCCACCCCAACATCGGAGATTTCGTAAAAGCTCCAACGAAAACCACTAATCAAATACACGACAGGATTAAACAGAGTCACCGTTTGCCATGCTGCCGGTAACATTTCAATACTATAGAAAGCCCCCCCTAAAAATACCAGCGGTGTCACTACCAATAATGGGATCAATTGCAGCTTTTCAAAGTCATCTGCCCAAATACCAATTAAAAAACCAAACAGACTAAAGGTAATACTGGTTAGCACCAAAAAAGCCACCATCCACATTGGGTGTGCTATCTGTATAGGCACAAAAAATCCTGCCGTAGCCAAAATAATCAAACCAATCATCAGTGACTTACTGGCTGCCGCACCCACATAACCCACCGTAGCCTCCCAAAAGGAGACCGGCGCCGACAAGAGTTCATAGATAGTGCCGGAAAAACGCGGAAAATAAATACCAAACGAAGCGTTGGAAAGGCTTTGTGTCATAATGGACAACATAATCAGCCCAGGCACAATAAACGCCCCATATGACACCCCGTCAACCTGCTCAATACGCGAACCAATAGCACCGCCAAAAACCACGAAATACAAACTGGTAGACAGTACTGGTGAAACAATACTTTGGCTAATAGTACGTTTGGTGCGAGCCATCTCAAACAAATAAATGGCTAATACGGCACGCCAGTTCATGGGCTCTCCTGTAACAATTCGATAAATATTTCTTCCAATGAAGATTGCACAGTATGAATATCAGCCACCTCCACTCCGGCTTGATGTATGGCCGACAACATGGCACCTACAGCAATGTTCTCATCATCACGACGATAGCCAAGCAGCAACTGCTGACCATGGTTTTGCAAGCTAAAACCAAGTTCTGCCAAGGTCACCGGCAGTTCGGTAAGGGGCGTTTTTAAATCCACCTGCAATTGCTTTTGGCCCATACTGGCCATTAATTTATACTTATCTTCTACCAGCAATAACTTGCCACAACTAATCACTCCTACTCGGTCAGCTATGGCCTCGGCCTCTTCAATATAGTGAGTGGTTAATACCACGGTTACACCCTGCTCCCGCAATTGTGCCACCATCTGCCACATATCCTGCCGCAATGCCACATCCACACCAGCTGTGGGCTCATCCAGAAACAATACCTTTGGCTCATGCACCAAAGCCTTGGCAATCAGTAAACGTCGTTTCATACCGCCCGACAAGGTCATAATGCGGTTATCTTTTTTATCCCACAAAGAAAGGTCGCGCAATACCTGTTCCACCTTACCCGGATCAGGTGGCAAGCCGAATAGGCCACGACTAAAATTAAGGCTACCCTTGGGAGTCTCAAAGGTATCGGTAGTCAATTCCTGAGGCACCAGACCAATCAAACTGCGCGCCTGACGGAACTGGGTCACACTATCAAAACCTCCCACCCTGACACGACCACTAGTGGCATTAACAATACCGCAAATAATAGAAATCAGCGTGGTTTTACCCGCTCCATTGGGCCCCAGCAAAGCCAGAATCTCACCCTTGGCTACATCCAGATTGATATCCCTAAGGGCCTGTTGACCATCTTTATAAACCTTATTGAGATGCTGAACAGATAATACGGGGGTCATAGAATTTGATAGCTAAAAAGACAAAGCCGAAGCATAGCAGGAATCAACCAGCCTCACTATAGTAACTGGGTAAAATATCGTCAGAGCCATAAACACAGCATATACCCATAGCAGGTAGCAAAGCATGGCTTAATACAGTTGATCGGCAGGATGATTAACTCCATCATAAGTCACAATATCGGCCAGATCATAGGGGTTAACACCCTCCAGACAACCAATATTAAAACCATATTCATGGGGCTGGGAGCGGCGCTGATGGTGGGTATAAATACCGCAATTGGCACAGAAATAGTGCTTCGCTGTATGGGTATTAAACTGATACAACTTTAAAACCTCAGCACCCTTAACAATACGCACACCATCCAGAGCAACAGAACCCACAATAGCACCCTTTCTGCGGCATATTGAACAATCACAACGTCTTGGGTTAACAATACCATTGGGCAGGCTTAATTCCAGCTCAACCAAACCACAATGACAAGTGGCTTTATGTTTGGGTTGGATATGTGTAGTACCTATTGTTTTAATCATGGCGTCATATTGTTTGGTTGCTATATAGCTAAAGCGTGTAATTACTTGAGCTCATCACTGAATAAATTTATCTTGTTAAAATCTGGGCTATTTATCCGTATGACGAACCACCGCCGTACCTGCCAGCTTGTCATGCCAACCCTGCTTACGTTTATCTATTCCCACCCAAAGAAAACCAAGACCCAAGGGTAATATAGCCGGGATATAGGCAAAATATCTAAGCACAGCCTGACCGATAGTTATTTTATTGCCAGTTTCTGCATCGACGACTTTTATTTTTGTTAACATTTTTCCCGGGGTAGCCATATAACGTAACCAGAACCAAATAGTGGCCAACACAGGCACCACATAGCCCAAGATTACGTGCCAAAAACCATATATTAATTGTTCACCAAGCCAATAGTCTGTGCCATAGATAAAGCCAAGCGGCATAATAAAAATAATCAGCATAACCAGAATATCAATAAATTGTGCGGCCAAACGCAGCCAAAAGCCAGCGTATTGTCTATGTTCCATATAGTGGACACCTCAATAAAGTCAGTTACTGTTTATAACTACCCAAAATATTAACTGCAAGCACTAAGATTAACATACTAATCACCCTTTACTACCCTACTCCCACGATAGCGGAAATAGCCAGCATGTTATTGATGACAATAGTTGCTAGCCTGAGGGCTGGTAAATTGGCCACTTGTCAGAAAGCTAACCACTTCGTCAATAACGGTTTTATTCCTCATCATCAGTGGATGGGTCACAGGCAAGGCGACAAAACCACACATGCCTTCTACTTTTGTACTGGCAACAGACACCTTGCCATCATCTGGATTGGGCAGAAAAGACGATAATATGGGGTTAATAGATTGGGTACCGGCAATAACACCCAGATCAAAGTTAACCGGCCCCAGATTGCTTGGAACACTGTTACTGTCCGTGCCCAATTGCATACCAGCCGGGCCATTTAACCACTTATAGGCAGGCATATGCTTGAATCTATCCACCACCTGACTGCCATTATTGGGCGGCCCAAGCATCACCACCCGGTGCAGGCTTTGTGGCTTATGCACGCTGTAGTATTGACGTACCAAAATACCACCCAGTGAATGGGTAACAAAATTAATGGCACTGGTATGGTCTGCCTGACACTGGGCTATACCAGCACCAACTGCTATGTCGGCCAGTTCGGCTATGGGCATGGTGGTAGATGGGTAGTCAACATTGACTAGCTTATAGCCTTGCTGCTCCAGCCTCTGTTCAAGCTGACTCATGGAGTCGGCGGTGCGAGCCAAACCATGCAGTAATATAGCGCATTCACTAGCCTGTGATAGTGCCGCAAAAGACCAGAGCAAGATGGCTGTTAATACTGTATAAGATTTCACGGGTGCCACAACCTCTCACCATAAATACCTGCTGGAAGAGCTTGCTTTGTGGTTCTCACAAGGACAAGAGCACCAATCCTGTTGGCTAATTTAAGAACCAAGGTATATGGCCCCAACAACCACTAGAACCCAAGACACTAAGCCTACCAATATGACATAGTTATCCTGTTTATTGGCACTTTTAGGATCTATAAACTGTTTTGGCAAGTGGCCTAGGGTCACAATCTTTAGCATGCCATAACCAGTAAAGTAAAAGATGATATGGGCACATATTTCAACGGCCAGATAGCCGATTACCCGGCCAATAAATGGCAATGCTACTTCGACAATTGTCTCGAATATCATCCTGCCTCCACAATCATTGCTCTAGCCCGAGACTAGTACCCCCTTGGTATTGGTCAACTAGACGCTGGGTAAAACGCTACCTGATCTAATTATATATGGTGTTTTTGATTAATTTATAATTATCATATTTTATTACTAAAAATGCACTATTAACTAATATTGATACTATACTGCCACTTGTACTAGGCGTCAGATAAAGTCAGCGCCTTCTTCAATACTTGTTACATGGGCCATATATGAAATTCAAATACCTTATGATTTTACTTTTCATCTTGTCAGGTTGTAGTACTGCCCCCACCCAACAGGTGGAAGCTGGCAAGACACTGGTTATTGGGCGGGTGATTTATACTGGCGAACAAATAGATGAGATATACACCATCGATATGAATATCAAGGCCAAGCAGCAAATTGATATGATCGTAGATCCGCCGGGATCTTTGGGTAATAAACTTAGAACTGGGCCTGGGGGATTGTTTTACTACCTTGCCGATACTAATCAAACCTTTACTATCACTGAATTGAAGTTACATAAAGAAACAGATCGAGCGTGGAGAAGCATTAGCCAACAGGCTAATATCAAGGGTAAAACAGCTGCCGACGGGGTCACTAATTTTGGCACTATTTACTGGCATATTAGTGGGGAACACGGCAGCCAAACACGGCAAACTGATCAGGTTAAAGAAATAGAGGCGTTCTTCAAGCTAAAGTACCCTGATAGCCCCTGGTCTACTGAGACTTGGCATATCAAATAGCTCTAAACCAAATTAATGCCAACCCCACATCAACTTGTGGTAAGCGCTTTTGGTCTGACATAAAAAAACCCGCAGCTTTTCAGCTACGGGTTTCTTAAAACACTATGTGCGTTGTAGATCGGGTTTTAACCCGACTTGGGTGATGCTTACATCATGCCGCCCATGCCACCCATACCGCCCATACCGCCCATATCAGGCATGCCACCAGCAGCGGCACCTTCAGGAGCAGGTTCGTCAGCCACCATACATTCGGTGGTGATCATCAGGCCAGCTACAGAAGCAGCAGCCTGCAAAGCAGAACGGGTTACTTTGGCTGGGTCAAGAATACCCATAGCAATCATATCGCCGTATTCACCGGTACCAGCGTTATAGCCGAAGTTGCCTTCGCCCGCCTTAACCTTGTCAACAACCACAGAAGCTTCGTCACCGGAGTTGCTGGTGATTTGACGCATAGGCGCTTCCATAGCACGCAGAGCCAGCTTGATACCAACGGTTTGGTCAGCATTGTCACCTTCCAGGCCTTCAACAGCCTGCAGTGCACGAATCAGGGCTACACCACCACCGGCAACCACACCTTCTTCCACGGCTGCACGAGTAGAGTGCAGAGCGTCTTCAACGCGGGTCTTCTTCTCTTTCATTTCTACTTCAGAAGCAGCACCAACCTTGATTACCGCAACACCGCCAGCCAGCTTGGCTACGCGTTCCTGCAGCTTCTCACGGTCATAGTCAGAAGAAGTTTCAGCGATCTGGGCGCGAATAGCGTTAACACGACCTTCAATATTGGCAACGTCACCTACGCCATCAATAATAACGGTGTTTTCTTTGCTCAATTGCACACGCTTGGCTTGGCCCAGCATTTCAATAGTAGTGGTTTCCAGTGACAGGCCTACTTCTTCGGAGATCACTGTACCACCGGTCAAGATGGCGATATCTTCCAGCATAGCCTTGCGACGGTCACCAAAGCCAGGCGCTTTAACAGCACATACTTTAACGATGCCACGCATATTGTTTACTACCAGAGTAGCCAGAGCTTCGCCTTCTACGTCTTCAGCAACAATCAACAGTGGACGACTGGATTTGGCTACTGCTTCCAGAGTTGGCAGCAGGTCACGAATATTGGAGATTTTTTTGTCTACCAATAACAGGAATGGGTTTTCCAGTTCGGCAGTCATATTGTCCTGATTGGTAACGAAGTAAGGAGACAGGTAGCCACGGTCAAACTGCATACCTTCTACTACGTCCAACTCGTCTTGCAAAGAGGTGCCTTCTTCAACAGTGATTACACCTTCTTTGCCTACTTTTTCCATAGCGTCGGCAATGATGGTACCAACGGTGCTGTCGGAGTTGGCAGAAATAGTACCAACCTGAGCGATGGCATTGGAATCGGCACAAGGCGTAGCCATACCAGAAACCTGCTCAACCACAGCAGCAGCAGCCTTGTCGATACCACGCTTAAGATCCATTGGGTTCATGCCGGCAGCAACTGCTTTTAGGCCTTCGTTAACAATAGCTTGCGCCAATACGGTAGCAGTAGTAGTACCGTCACCGGCCACATCATTGGCTTGGGAAGCAACTTCCTTAACCATTTGTGCGCCCATGTTTTCAAACTTGTCGGCCAATTCAATTTCTTTGGCAACAGATACACCATCTTTGGTGACAGTAGGAGCACCAAAAGACTTTTCTAAAACCACGTTACGACCCTTAGGACCCAGAGTAGTCTTAACAGCGTCAGCCAATACGTTTACACCGCGAGCCATGCGGCTACGAGCGGAATCACCAAATAAT
>JASMLZ010000032.1 GCA_030748435.1 Gammaproteobacteria bacterium
GCATATAGAACAGCTTGATTTCCTGTGCGGCTGCGGCTACAGGTGCTGTCGCGTCTGCAATTACTTGGCTTAATGCGGTGCCGCCAAAAGTGGCCATCCATACAACACATAAAATGGTAGGAATCAGAATCACGCAAATCAGGAATTCACGCACACTGCGACCACGGGATACGCGGGCAATAAACATGCCGACAAAAGGTGACCAGGACATCCACCAAGCCCAGTAGAATGATGTCCAGCCCTGAGAAAAATTGCTATCCTCCCGGCCAAATGGCATTGACAGTGGGATAAACTCAGTAGCATAGGCGGCGGCGCCAGAGAACATAGTGGAGAGGATTTCGGCCGTTGGACCAAACAGGAAAATAGTTACCAGCAACAACAGTGCTAACCCCATATTCACTTCCGATAATAGCTTGACGCCACCATCAATGCCTCGGGCGACAGAAGTAATGGCAACGAGAGTGATAATAACAATCAGTACAATCACCGCGATTTCACCGGTTCCCCAGCCATACAGGTACTTAAATCCGGCTAGGGCCTGTTGCGTACCAAATCCCAAAGAAGTAGCCAGCCCAAACAGGGTGGCGAAAACGGCAATAATATCGATAATATGCCCAGGCCAGCCCCAAACTCTTTTTCCCAGCAGTGGGTAAAAGGCTGAACGCAGGGTTAGGGGGAGTTTATGATTAAACGAGAAGAAAGCCAGAGCCAAAGCAACCAGCGCGTACATTGCCCATGGGTGTAATCCCCAGTGATAAATGGTTGCTGCCATAGCAAGGTCTTTGGCAGCGACAATATCACCGGCGGCGCCACCCAGTGGTGCCCAGTCGGTGCGGATACCGTTTTCACCTGTCGCAACCCCCGCCATTGATGACGTGAAATGGGATATAGGCTCGGATACGCCAAAGAACATCAGGCCAATACCCATGCCCGCGGCAAACAGCATGGAGAACCAGCCAAGATAGGAGTAATCCGGTCTGGCATCCTGGCCACCAAGGCGCACTCGCCCCAGTGGTGAAATACAGATCACCAGAGCAAACAACACAAAAATATTGCCTGCTGACAGAAACAGCCAGGCAAATGCACTGGTGATAGCAGGGCGCAACCATGCGAAAAATTCGGCTGAGGCCTGCTGAAACATCAGTGTAACAAGTACAAACACGATAATTGACAGGCCTGAAATAAGGAACACCGGGTTATGTATATCAAGGCCAAAGGGGGTAATATTATCCTGACCCAGCTCGTAGCCGGTATCAGCATTGTCTTGGTTCATAAACTACCTCAGTTTTTGTATTTATTGGCACTTGCCAGTGTCAATAAATTGACCGGCAGGTTCTTCGAGCCTAGCAGGCTTATGTCAGATTGCCATTTTTTCTGCGCTGTCAACCAAACCCCTAATGCTTGGATCAGTGTTGCTTCACCAACAGTGCTGGCTCACCTTGCTTGTTGTATGGATTAAGTTCACGAAAAATTGAGTATGGTTGATATTATGGCCGCCCATAGCTTGCGCTAGGCATACTATTTTGCGCTATCGAGCCATAGCACAGGCATAGCATTGGCACAGGCACTCACAGCCAGTGCGGCTGTTGTTATAAAAGTACAGATAGTTTGATATGCGACGTCAGTTGCCGCTTGGGCGCTGGTATGAGTCCCACATAGCGGTTACATCAGCATTATTGACTGCCACAACATCGCCACACTCGACGGCGGCTTTACAGTGCGCGTAATATCGGGGTAGACCCCATTGCATATTTACCCACCACAACATTTTTTAAATTTACGACCGTTACCGCACGGGCAAAGGTCGTTACGTCCAACCTTGGGTGTGGCGCGTGTAACGGGAGTTGCAGGAGTGCAACAACTGGTGTTGCTACAACAGGCTGCACTATCTTCAATTTTGTTGCTAACGGTTGCTTGGGCTGTTTCAGTCATAATCAATAACGGCTTAGTTGTGTGGTTGTTCAGGCAGTTGAGAAGAATGATGCTCGATAATCAGCCAACACTCACCGTCCCAACGATATACAAACGTGTAACGTGCTTGCACGACAGCACCATCTTTAAAGGTGAAGGTATAGGTGCCTGAATTGATGGCTATTTGGCCAAAGATGCGGATATTAGCCTCATCGATTTTACCTGTTGGCCCTTGGGCAATAAAATGCCCAAAATAGTCTTCTATCTCTTGCTGGTTATGACGAACCTTGTTAGATATGGTTGGCAGCAGAATAGCATTAGAAGGGTCATGGCAGAGCCTTGATTGTCCTTGTATTGATAATAGTTTGCCACAGAGCGCACAGCTGTTGTCGTTGCATGCATTGCGCACAAACAGTGTCAGTGTGCGTTTGGTTGGGCTTTATCTGCCCTCCGCAGCCTATTTCTTGCCACCCCAGCGTGCGCCGCCAACTGTGTAATCCCCAGTTCTTCTACACCCTATTTACCCATACCTTGTTGCCGCCTGTGAGCAGGCTGTAGACGTATTGGGTTTGACTAAAATAGTTAATATTTGGATTACATAACAGTGAAAAATACACAGCTTAATTCCTGGATGTGGCGTTGGCACACAATTGCTGGCCTTATTACTTTGCCGGTGTTTACGATCTTGGCATTTACCGGCCTGTTGATACTATTACAGAGCGATTATGAAGCACTAAAACATGCCGAAATACGTCAGGTAGAACCACAGCAAGAGCAGGTCAGTCTGGAGCAGCAATTAGCCGCGGCAACCAGAGCATTTGGCAAAATACCCGGTAGCTATACCATCAAATCAGACCCTAATCTGGCCACCGAGTTTGTTACCGGCCACCATGGTGATAAATCTTATATATTAGTTAATCAGTACACCGGAGAGGTTACCGGCAGTTATAAACGGGGAGATGCATTCTTCGACATTATGCGTAGCTTGCATGGTGAATTAATGTTGGGCAAATTCGGCTCCTATGTGATTGAACTGGTAAATAGCTGGTGCTTTGTTTTGGTGGTGACAGGGCTATTTGTCTGGTGGCCGAAAAAGAAATTTAAACTTTCCGGCTTTTTTACCATTCGTTTTAACAAGGGTAAACGGCTTCTATATCGAGACTTGCACTCGGTACTTGGGGCCTGGACCGCGCTGGTACTTATCATCATGTTAGCCAGTGGTATGTTCCTAACCGTGGTATTTGGTGTCCTATATAAGGATATCCAAAAACAAACCGGCTCGGCCTACCCATCCATCTGGCGCTCAGGCAAAAGCCTAAGCTCTACACCCACAGGTGATCCATTGACTCTGGATGCCATGGTATCAATAGCGCAACAGCTGGAATTGCCCGGTAAGATAACCATCTCTATACCCAAAAAAGCCACATCGGTGTTTACTGTGAAAAACAGAACCAGTTTTGCTGATCAGCAGGTCGTGCATATAGATCAGTATTCTGGCGAGATATTAAAGCGCGTTACCTGGGATGAAGTAGGTGCCATGGCAGCAACGCGCTCATTGTTTATGCGTTTACATATGGGCAGCTTTTATGGTTTGCCCTACTGGTATTTACTGGTGGTTTCCATGGTGATCTTTACCTTGATGTCGGTTGCCGGCTTGGTGGCTTATCTAATGCGCAAGCCAAAAGGCCGCTGGGGACTTACCCGAGTACCTGACAGCTTTAGAGTAAATAAATTTATCGTGGCGATGATTGCTGTATTTGCCGTGTTATTACCCTTGTTTGGCATGAGTCTGGTAATGATTATTGGCGGCACATATATGCACAAGATCATCACCAACAAACGGCAAAGCAAACATGCTGCAGCGTCTTCACTGGACGCCAATACGGCAGCATAGGGGGTTATTCAGAAAGCTGTGTTGGTTGTTTTTCTGCCTTAGAATATTGTGTACTTTAATAAACACCCCAATGCTTTAGGGTTTAAAACATTGGGGTTTCCACTCTTTTTTAGCGCAGATAAATGGAGATAGCAGACTTTTTGCGGGTTGCTATTGCAGTTATTTATTGGCCTTGAGTAAAGCCTTAAACGGGTACCAAAACTGGCTCCAAAAATTGTTTGGAACCTGTTCGGTCCCGGCTAAGCCATACTCTTTGGGCCATCGTTGGGGCATGTAATAGGTGCCAAATAGTCGGTCCCATATGGGCACGTGCACGGCAAAGTTTTTGTCGATAGCTGCCGGTTCGGAACTATGGTGCCAGTGGTGGAATTGCGGTGTCACAACCAGCTTGGCCAAGGCGCGAAAGCGCCAGCGCACATTAGCATGGATAAATGTGGCCTGCATAGCAATGATAACCCCATAGGCCAAAATAATAGTTTCGCTAAAGCCCAATAGAAACAAAGGCACATAGACCAGACCGCGTGTTATAAGCACATCTGCCAGATGCAAACGCGAACCTGCCAACCAATCCATGGTTTCCACCGAATGGTGAATAGCGTGAAAGCGCCACAGGCATGGCACAACATGCAAAGTGCGGTGGATCCAATACTGACAAAAGTCTGCTATTAGCAGTATGCCAATTAGCTGTAGTGGTAGCCAGAGGTTCTGCACCCAAACCTGCAGCGGGGTGATGACGGCCCAGCCAAAAAATAACTTGGCTGGTAACATCACCAGCAGGGCAATAGTCTGCACAGCAATATGATTATTAGCAAAATAAAGCAGGTCAGTGCGCCACTTAGGGCGAAATACTGGCTGTGTATGGCGTAAAGCGTAGGCCCTTTCTAAAGGTATAAAAATTAGGCAAAAGAAAATCAAGTTAAGCAGATGCCAGTCGAGGGCAATATAGGCATTGGCAGTAGCATTACCAAGGGGCGCCAGATGCCCTCCCATCAACACGGCTGGCACAAGCAAGGCCAAGGCACTTACCCCAAAAGCCTTATTTTGACGTAGCGTCAGGGAAATGATCGCTGCCAAAAAGCTACTGCTTAGAATTAGTAATACTAGTGCCCTAATCCATACCATGGGGTAGAGACTGCGCAATTCGGGCAGGGTGAAAAAGGATGGGAATTTAATGCACAAAACCACCCCCAGCCCTAGCAATGCCAAAGATAGGGCGATAACCCCACTCATCCAGCCACTACCAAAGTGGGTAGGTTCGCGAGTATGAAGCGAGAAAAAGGCAATTTTTCTAGGCTTACGGGACAGTTGGCGCTTATTCATACAGGTATGTTGGTAATCTCTGCAAAATTCGTCAATAAAGGAGAGCCTTCTATTCTGATACATCATCGTGCAGCGTCATGAACTGAAACCGCGTAATAATCAGATGTACACCATTTGATAGGTATAATGATAGTCCAAAATGGGGCCTGATCAATTAATACATATAGATTAACTAAAATGCTTCCATATCAATTCATTAATTGGTGGGATGGGGGAAGTCCATTTTGTTTAGGTATGCACTTGAGGTGGTTTGATCAAGGATTCAGCTGGAATACCCAAACCTTTATGCAATTTCCAGATCATCTTCAGTGTAAGAGATCGTTTGTGATTAAGAATCTCATAGACTCGGTTGCTCTTACCAATCATTGGCTCGAGGTCTTTTACCGTTAAACCTTTACGTTCCATCTCGAACTTGATGGCTTCAACAGGATCTGGCAAGTCCATAGGAAAATGCTTGGCTTCATAAGCTTCGATAAGCGTAACCATCACATCCAGCTTTTCACCTTCTGGTGTATCAGGGCCAGCCATCATCAAGCTTTCAATTTCGTTTAATGCCGCTCGGTAGTCGGCATCAGTTTTGATCGGTTTGATGTCCATAATTTTTCCTCCGGCAATTAAATAGTTTGTACATCAATTTTGTCGTATTGCGCATGGGTACCGATAAATCGAATATACACCACGCGATAGGCATAGTTAATCCACACGACTAGTCGGTACTTGTTGCCCGCAATATTAAAAACCACACGCCCATCTTTGAGGATGCTGGCATTTCGGAAGTCCTGCTTAACATCAGCAGGTGCGCTCCAG